>JAPZAN010000191.1 GCA_027460605.1 Candidatus Methanoperedens sp. | reverse complement strand
TAATATTTAAGCCATTCTAAAGAAGAGCGATTCAACGATTTATTTCATTCACAAAATCATTTTCAAGCTTGAGCGAATAGAAAAATATCGCTCCACCTTCAGGTACATCCTTCCACAGGTTTTTATCCACGCAGTCATCGCCCAGCTCTTTGACAAGCCCTTCATAGGTGACGGCGGCAATTTTGTCAATATTTACGGCAATGCTTTCAAGCCGCCCGCTGTTCACATTTCTCACCCTGTATACCCCCTTATTGAAGAATTTTGGAGAAATCAACGTACTCTTGCCGTGTTCTTTTGCCTCATTTATTTTGAACTCATCCATGTCAAGAATATGCCCGATTCTTTCAATGTCCAGTTTAAATGAAGTTGTGGAGTTCAACACAATCAATCAATGATTATGTACATGCGTGTATTTAATGTTTAGTCCCAATTTTAAATACGGGGTCTCATTCGGGTCTTAATCTGATAGCGGTATCTCTATTTCCATCAACTCTTCTGCGATTCTAGCGGTTTCAAACACGGTTTTGGCATCATGCAGCAAAGGTTCCGCACTCTCCGAATACCTTGAACTGATATGGGTTAATATCAATTGTTTAACCTTAGCCTTTTTGGCAAGCCGGGCGGCTTCCCCTGCTGTTGAGTGTTTTGTTTCAATTGCCCAGTCCTTAAGCTCATCTGCAAGTGTTCCGTCGTGGATAAGTAAATCAGCTTTTGCACTTACTTTTTCGATGGCTTCGCACGGCCGGGTATCTCCGGTATAAACTATTTTCCTGCCCGGCCGGCTTTTTCCAATAACCTCAGACGGTAAAATTGTCCTGCCCTTTATGATGACAGGTTCGCCCCTCTGGAGTTTTGAAAAATGTGGACCAACGGGAACCCCAAGTTTGATAGCTTTTTCCCTGTTAAACCTCCCGGCACGGTTTTTCTCTTCAAGGACATAACCGAGGCTTGGAATGCCGTGGTCTGTATCGATTGCCCTGATGGAATAAGCTCCTTTGTCAATTACATCGCCGTCTTTCAGTTCATGGGCATTTATTACAAATCCAAGCTTGTAATAACCAAGTTGCACCAGTAGGTTTACAAATTGTTTTGTCCATTCAGGGCCGTATATTTCAAGAGGCTCGGTTCTTCCGTTAAATGACATGGTCTGGATAAGTCCCGGGATTCCGAGGAAATGGTCGGCGTGGAAATGCGTGATGAATATGGAATTTATTTTCATTCCGGTCTTTGCGCGCATCATCTGCTGCTGGGTGCCCTCGCCGCAGTCAAAGAGCAAAAGCTCACCTTCCCGGTTGACCAATATCGCGGAAGGGTTGCGGTTTGGTGTGGGCAGGGTTCCGCCTGTGCCAAGAAATGTTACCCGAAGCATAAGGGGCTAATTTGCGCTGGGGATTTAAATAATCCGCTTATTCAAAAATATAAAAAATATCCCGCCTCCCAGACTCGAACCG
>JAPZAN010000190.1 GCA_027460605.1 Candidatus Methanoperedens sp. | reverse complement strand
CAATAATCGGTACAAGCGTGGGGACTGCTGAAAGGATGAGAGCTTCAAGATGCCTGTCTTTTAATTGGAGATATTGTCTGCGAAGGTGAATCAGCTTTGAGCGAAACTCGAATTCAAGCTGGTGGCGCAGGTTTTCTTTGGAAATCTCTATATCCTTCAGTATGTCATCGCCATAATGTATCTTGTGATGCTGCCTGATATTTAAAAACTCGATTGGAAATACGTCCACCCCATCCGTGAGCTCTTCTTTTGTAAAAATGAAGGGTATTTCATTAAGCTGCTTGAGCTTTTGTAGTTCATCAAAATCGAGGGTGTTGCAAATTGCAAGAAGGTTCGTTTCATCCCCTGTATAATATTCTGCAAGCGTTACCAGATTTTCTCCAAGTAGTTCTTTAATTTTTGTTTCAATCTCCACAATATCACCTCGTAAACTTTACCACTTCCCCCCAAACCCTCCGCCGCCCGACCTTCCGCCGCCGAATCCCCCGAAACCGCCTCCTGACCCGCCCCCGCCAAATCCCCCTCCGAAGCCGCCGCCGCTATGCCAGCCCCCTCCGCCGCCCGAACCCCAGTTCCAGCCCCCACCAAATGGAAACTCCACAGGGCGTTCTCTATAGCGATGCTTTCTTCTCCATTCTTCATCATCATATTTTGATCTATTCATTGCATTCAAAATGATAATAATAAATATTATTGCAACAAAGAAAACAATGCCACCCCAGTTGGTTTGCATCCCCTGATCGTTCATTTGCTGGGGATTGTACGGTGGCGGGGGAGGATTCGATGGCATGCTGTATTGCGATATTACTTCTTCATTACCTTTGACCAGCCCTTCGACTACCACCATTGACTCGTATATGCCTTTACCGTATTCGCCATTCCTGAAATTTGGCACGATAATCCTGTCCCCGATATTGACTTTCATGCTGTCCGTGATAGTACCTTCAAGCCCATACCCCACTTCAAACCTGTATTCTCCTTCCTGTTTTGCTACCAGGATCAAAAGACCATTGTCTTTATCCTTTTTCCCGATGCCAGGGGGTTGCCTGAAAAGCTTTTCAGCGTACATCTCCTTTGATTCGCCCTCGAGGGATTTTACTGTTACAACTGCAATCTCCACAGTGGTTTCCTTTTCAATATTCTGTGCAAGCTGCGTGATCTTATCCTTATATACAGGGTCTATAATATTGGCATTATCAGTAACAAAAGCCTTATTAATTTGAGGATAATTGACTGCGCTCGCTACAGGCAATAACAGGATTAAGATAAGCAGTAGTGTCCACTTCGCCATAATTTATTCCAGAACGTATTGGGTTTGAACAGTATTTAAAGGATTCTGTTAACTTAATCGTAAGTTAAGCCAGGGCGTTTTTGAAAAGAAAAAAAATCGGTGTATACTTACACCAATTTCTTTATCGGGTGTGATTCTGCGAGCACGCTAAGACCGAGGTCTTTTGCTGTCTCTGCCAGCATGATATCAACCATCGCCACCGCAGGGAACACCCGCTTTACGTTCTCAATTGGACCATACAGCAGGAAATTCGCGCCCATTATCTGCGCCACAAGGTTCGTGCCTATGTCCACAGGCGGCCATGACTCTGTCTTTGCTTCAGGGTCAGTTTTCTTGTATTTCTTCATCCAGTCCCATGCAGAAGCCATGTTGTGGAAACCTCCGCCTGCAGGAAGTCCAAGCTTTCCTTTGACTGCGAGAACTGACCTTATGGTCGCTCCGGAACCTGCTCCAAGCGGCGTAGCGGCTACGTCCACGAGAGGTCTTGTGATTCCAACTTCCTTTGCAACATCGAGCATGCCCTTTGCCTGCCCTGTTCCTCCCTTCTCAAGGATTTCAAGTTTGCCTTCAACGCTCGGGTTTGTGGCATTGAATGCAAGTACGATGGCGGAGGTAAGTTTGCTCTCTTTGAGCGCCTTTATTTCCTCAGCGCCAATGCTGGCATTGATAGAGTTGTGTATGGCACGCTTTTCAACACCGATTTCTTTGGCGTATTTTGCAGCCGCTGCTCTTGTATGACCGTCCGAGGAATCAACAAGGAAAGGAACATCATCACAGATATCCACGAACCAGTCGATGTATTTCTTAATCGCTTCAGGTGTTTCACCCACAAGCTGGTTGAAATATGGATTTCCTGTTGTATCTCCCATCACTTCCTGTGTATTCCACAGTTTCTCTGCAGCCGCTTTATCGAAAACACCCCTGTCTTCATCGGTCACAATCTTATGTTTTAAGTAAAACATCGTACTGACCAGTACTGTAGGATATTCTCCCGGCTGTCCGCCGACTTTTATCTTGCCGAATTCAAACACTTCTTGTTTCTTATCAAATCTGAACATCTTAGCACCTCATTTAAATAATACGCTCTGGAGGAATGACTGTAATCTTGGAAGCACAGGCGAGAGCAGAAGTAATAAATATACTACTACTACCATCAATGCAGTGCATATTCCATACAGGATTCCAATATCTCTTCCGATTTTTTTCCCATATCTCTGGTGAATCTCTGAATTTGTGAACTCAATCTTTTCGTCTATCTCGTTCAGTTTCAGGAGAATATTCTTGTAGTCCTCAGGATCTACGATTACTATCGGGACTTTCTCTGCCATATTATCACCTCAATACCGGAACCAGTACCGTCGCCATAACTACCACGAAACCGATTATGAATCCTATAAAACCTGTGGCTCCGACTCCTGATTCAAGTTTCTGGTTCCTTGCTATGAGCTGGCCCCTGTACCTGATATCTTCAACCAGTTGTTCAATGGCCGCCATTGAAGGGGCTATTACCATGGGTACGCCTTTCCCGTATTCGTATTCTTTCTCTGCCATTTTAAGCACCACCTCCGAATATTGTTATGCCAAGTATGGTTAATCCCACTACCAGGCCAATCATTATTCCTTCTATTTTCCCTGCATAGATGCCGGACATGAGCTTGTTGAGATTGCCGATTCCAATGGTCTGCGCCTGGATTCCCTTAATCCTTGCCTGTATTGTGGCTATCTCGGCTGACATGGGTTTCACACCGCCAACCTCCGCAGCCTCTTCCTTTTTGCCAACCTGTATTATCATCGGTTCGCCTGCAAATGCGCCAGGGTCTTTTGCCGCAAGTTCCTTTACCTTTGCAACAATCGCGCCCTCATCCTCGGTACCAATCATTTCAACTACCTGGATTTGCGCCTGGAATCTCTTTATGGCATCGTCAGGCAGGTTTTCAATATACGGGATAGCTCCCGTAGCCCCGACAATCCTGTTTTCTTTGATGCCGTTCTGGTGTATCTTAATTATGGCTTCACCTGATATATGTCCCTTGACTTCCGAACCCGTTACGAGCAGGAAGCGGATATTTGGATTGGAGATGATATTTGCGACAATCTTCTCTATACCGAGGTTTTCTGTTTTATGCGGTCCTGTTATGCAGGCGCCTGCGGCAAGCTGCCCCGCGCCTTTAAGATGCGAGCCGCATGTTGTCACTGCGACAGGGTTTTCGGGATTTCCCGAATCATATTCTCCTTTTACGACAGGCCATCCTGCCGCGGGTTTGACTTTAGTTGCCATTTATATCCCTCCTATCTTCAAAAGGATGAGCAATAAAAAGGATACAATAAATCCTATTACTGCGCCATAGAATGCGTTGGTTACTATCCCGGCGTTGTATGAAGCGTTTTCTCGTCCGGGGAACATGTTCAAAAGCGGCGCTTTGGGGTCGAGCTGGTTCATCATATCTGTCACTATTTTGTCAAGCTCGTCCAGTTGTGTTTTTATACCGTCCAAGGAATACTCCACAATATCTTCACGCTCTTCAGCGATTACGCCCGTTGCAGGATTCAATATCAAGTGCAGTTCCGGGGCTACTCTTATGTGACTCATGTTTATGCCTCCGTCTTTGGGATCAATCCGGTTCCGACCACTGCCGCAGCATCGTTATAGACTTCATCCCAGAATTTCTTGTAGAAGATGAGCCATAATACTATTCCAAGAAGCAATGTAATCGATCCTGATGCGCCGAGAGTCATGACTGCGGCTATACCCATCAATGCCATTGTGATTGCGCCTGTGGAACCGGCAAGGTACAGAAGCCGTTTTTGTTTCTCGTCAGGTCCGAGGCAGGCGTTGAATGGATGAAGCATTGCTACTGCCCCGACCCAGAACACAGCAAGGATTACGCCATTATCGAAAACCTTTGGGATTAAACTTCCAACGAAATCATAATTTCCAGCTACTGATGCGCTAAAACCGATAATGATTAAAGCGCCTGCCGCTGCGATTTCAGTCATGCACCGGATCATTACCGGGATTTTCATTTTTATCACGTGCTGGGCAAACCAGCCTATTATGAATCCGATAATCGATGCAGTTATCAGTGCCAAGATAGGACCTGCAAGCGGCATTGATTTTACCATCGCAAGACCGAACATGGCTGCAATGATGCCCATACCCATGGCTATCTGACCTATAGAAGGCACGCCTGTTCCCAGACCGTACTTAGCAACGCGTCTTACTGCTTCAGCACTCCATATAACCGCGCATATTGCTCCAAGCGCCCCTGCCGTCGGGAAATAAGGAGAAAGATATATCCCAACCAGTCCTCCGATTATTCCGAATAACATCAGGTTAATAGGGGTTATTTCTTTAACGTCGCTCATGCTGTCATCCCTCCGGCGATTAATATTGCGACGATGCCGCATAGCATACTCACAACAGCGCTTGTGAACACGTCTTTTGGAACCACCCGCTTGAACTTGGGGTCATGGACTCCTTCGATTGTGCCGCCCACGCCGTAGGACGGGATAACTGAATTAACATAGAAAACACCCATGGTAAATACGCCTGCCACTGCGGCGGCATGGGTTGTTATCAACGGGCTGTAGTACCCCATCAGGACGAAATAGATAAGCCCTCCGCCTGCTCCGCCAAGCGCTGCGCCTACAACGCCGCTTACGAAACAGATGGTCGGGATGCCCTGTCCCTGCGTTCCTTTGGATACGTATATGTCCTGGCGCTCGCCTGTAATCGGGTCTTTTTTAACCTGAGCAGAGGCAAAAGGCACAGCTACGCCGTATGCGTATATGAAACCGCCTGCAAGCATCGTGCTCGCGAGCATTATCGCGGAACCCATTGCCCCCGCAGCCATTACCAGAGCCACGGATGCGCTGGGTTCATAAGCGTACATGTAACTCGATGTTATTAAACCCACAAGACCTGAGCCTGCCGCAAGTTCCACAGTCCCAGTGCCTATTCCTGTTGCCTGTGCCATTGCTGCAGGCGCACCCCCTACAGGGATAAAGTGGACTGCAAGACAGATGAGCGTTCCGCTTAATCCTATCAGAAGGATATCGATGATTGTTGTCGGATCAAGAAATACCATTATAATTCCTTGTCAATCGCGTTAATGTGTGTGCGCAACTGAAACAGCCTCCTTTTCTTCCTTATCTTCTTTATAAGGCCCATATGCGTTCTTTACCTGGATTTCCACCAGCCTGTTCATGATTGTCATAACAGCCAGTATAATAACGCCTACCACCATCGCTTTCCATGTATATCCCCAGATAGTTGTGGGCCAGCTTGAAAAGAACACTGTAAGACCGAGACCGATGCCTGTCGCCGGTCCGCCGAATTTTGCGCAGAACCAGACGTTGTCTATGCTGTTTCGCAAGCCTGATTCGGCTCTCCTGACAATGCGCCCGGAAAGCGCCGTGTTAAGACCGCATCCGAATTCACGGTTCTGGAATTCGCGCTCTCCGCCATAGTGTACGTCGCCGACCGATGAACCGATAGCACCGACCGATATTCCCCATATCAATGCCAGGAATGGGATCGAGAAGGGGTAACCCAGTATGGCATACTGGATATATGCTATTGCCACAAGACAGAAACACACGATGAAATTATGCCCTATGATAGAAGGTGTAGTATATCGCATAATGTCCATATACAGGGGTTGCTTGAACCTGCTCTGGCTTGCAACTCTGCCTGCATAGGATGTTGTCGCAAAAATGCCGTATATGACCGCCGCAATGAACGCGCCTATTACTATCGCAGTCAATGGGCTTTGTTAAATATTCTGTGCAGAAGATTCATCTGAGGGGCTAATTGCACCTGGGAATTGGGATTGCTCTGGGAACCTACATCGGATTCCAAATCTTCGATGCATCCCGCAATAGTAGCAAGCGCTCCAAGGAGTGCCAATATAGCCATGCTCATGGTTAAGTCTAAGACCATTTATTTTTTCCTCCTTTATTGAACTGAAATCACCATAAAAAACTATCGTGGACTAGTTCTTGACGGACTACCTTATTATACGTTATAAATGTTTCGAATAATGTCGGTCATGCCCAACAATTCATGCTTAAAAACTCGCATCCTTACTCCAGCGGTCTGGGCTGCTTGTGCCCTGGAAGCACGGGCAATTCGGTGGTGTTGATGAGAACAGGTGAATCGATATCCTTTGCCCTTTCAATAATCATCTCCTTGCCCTTTTGCGTTATGGCAAACATGGGAACGGACGTGCCTGCCTGGAGAACAGGTTTTACCATGTGGCGCACCGTCTTTGAGGCGCATCCCGTGATAATATCCATTTTCTCTATAAACTCACGGGCGTCCCCGTATTTTAGTCCTGTCAGGTGCGCCCCGATAAGGATTAGATTGACATTATACTCTTTCTCTATTGCACGAAGTTCCCCCGCATCGCGAGGCGCTGTAACACTCACGGCAATATTCTTATAACCGAGTTCACATGCTTTCCTGAGCCCCATAACCTGGTCGATTATGGCGGTTTCTTTATCAAGTACAACGCCGCCGCGCGATTCAATCCCATCGATAATCTCAGGTATCGGTTCGGTTTCAATTAGTCCCGACATCAAAGCGCCCATACCCTGGACAAGCGCCGGGTCGTCTGTTATCACAGTGCCTGCGCCATCGCATACAGTGACCGTGGAATCAATGAGTCCCCGCCGGAGTGCTGTCATCATTATCTCGCTTGCGCCAAAATTAACGAAAATACCGTAATCAAACCTTCTTTTCGGGGTGAACATCCCGATTTCCCGTATCCTGTATTCCATATTCTTTTTTGCTTCTTCCCTTGTGAGTTTTGAAACATCAGCGACCTTGCTGAACACAGGACACCAGTCCGCAATTGGTTCACCCACCTCCACCACTTTTCCATCTTTCACCACAACACGAGTTT
>JAPZAN010000189.1 GCA_027460605.1 Candidatus Methanoperedens sp. | reverse complement strand
AAATCCCCTTTTCCACTAACTTTGCCTTGTTGATGACTTTCTTAATCGTACTCATAGGAATATCGCGCCCTCCGTGCCCCAGCATGAAGCCGATAACAGGAACTTTGGTATCAGTGTTATGAAGACATGCCTTGACCTCTGTGCACAGGGCGCCCTCGTTCTTGCCGATAGAGATATTTTTATCAAGGGTCACAACGACTTTGGCGTTTTTCAAAGCCGAACGTATAGCGTCAGCCGGGAAAGGCCGGAATGACCTGACTTTGAGAAGTCCAACGCTTTCACCTTCATTTCGAAGCTCATCTATTGTATCTTTTATTGTACCGATGACAGAACCCATTGCCATTATTACAATCTCGGCATCATCAAGCGCATAGCCATCGATAAGACCGCCGTAGTATCGCCCGTATATATCTTTGAATTCATTGGCGATTTCCTCGATTTTCTTTAAAGCCACACCCATGGCTATTTCCTGCTTGTACCTGAATTCGGTGTACGTGCTTGGGTCGGCAAAAGCCCCGAATGACATGGGATTCTTGGGATCAAGCATAAATTCCGGGGAATAAGGGGGCAGGTATTCGTCTGTCATGCCCTGCTCAAGCAAAATAACAGGTTCATAAACATGGGAAAGGATGAACCCGTCCATGCATGCCATCGAAGGCAAAAGAACCTCCGGGTCTTCCGAGAGCTTGAAGAGCTGCGGTATCATATCCGCAGATTCCTGGACATCCTCAGCATAGAGTTGTATCCAGCCTGTATCTCTCTGCGATATGGAGTCCTGCTGGTCATTCCAGATATTGATAGGTGCGCTCAACGCGCGGTTGACTACTGTCATAACGATGGGAAGCCTCATGCCTGATGCGTTGAATAATGCCTCATGCATCAGCGCAAGCCCCTGCGAGGTCGTTGAGGAATATGTGCGCGCGCCCGTGGCACTAGCCCCTATAAGCGCCGAGATTGCTGAGAACTCCGATTCCACGTTCATGTACTCGCAGTTCATCTCCCCGTCCGCCACGAATTGTGCCAGGTCTTCAACGATATGCGTTTGAGGGGTAATGGGATAAGCTGAAATCACATTGGGCCTGCATACCTTGACAGCATGCGCCACTGCATACGAACCTTCAACAACAACCATACTTTTCCTCATTTTCCCTCCAGCACCATTTTTATTGCTTTCTTGGGGCACTCGTTTGCGCAGATGCCGCAACCTTTGCAGTATTCATAATCCGGCTCAAAAAACCCATTCTCCAATTTAATCACGACACCTTCAGGACAGTACAGGGCGCATACTCCGCATTTGCTGCACAGCCTATGATTAAAAACTGGCTTGAAAGAACGCCAAGTTCCAGTTTTATTTACTCGAGTACTTCCAGGCTTGGTCGCAGTCTTAATAATAACCTGTTTCACAATAATCTGTCCTCCACACGTTCATATTCTGTTCGAATCTCTTCGTCTGTCAAAAGTCGTTCTTTATTTATCCCTAATCGCTCAGTTTCCATAAGGTCATAAGCTATTTGGATAGCATTTACATTCTTTTCTCCTAATTTTCCTGGAAATCGCTCCATCGCTGCATTTTTTATCGATTCAAGACTTATCAAACCTGTAAAACCTGCAAATGCACCGACAAGCATGGTATTGACAATAGGTTTTCCGATAATTTTTATTGCCAATTTTGTTGCGTCAAATGTTTTAATGGTTGCTTTAGTATTCAAACTAAAGGATTCAGAACTTCTTCCAGTATTTATTAAGATGATCCCATCAGGCTTAACGCCCGCAACAACATCCACCACATCAACAAGCGTGGCATCCTGTACTATTACATAATCAGGCTCGTAAATCTGACTTCTCATGCGAATTGGTTTATCATTCAGGCGCACAAAAGCTACTACTGGGGCACCTCTACGTTCAACACCAAAAGATGGGAATGCTTGAACAAACCAACCATCATTAAAAGCAGCAACAGCTACTAACTCAGCTCCTGTAACAACACCTTGTCCACCTCTTCCGTGGATTCGTATTTCTTTCATTTGGATTCCTCAGAATATTTTTTTTGTATATGAATATTTGCTGATTTTATCATAAATGTTAATATAGATTAATATAATAGATTTTGATTTAGGATTTATTTTTCACATAATTTTTCATGAAATCGTTTAATATTATCATGAGGTCTCATTGTTAAATAATTGTTTTTAATCTCTTCTTCCTTGTCGGTTAAATCATCTGTTCCTGTAGTATTTCTTTCCCAAATACTTTTATCTCTAGATCTATCTAAATCGCATACATTAAAATTATAGACCTGTGTGCGTTCTTCATTTTTTTCAAGTTTTATTTGTAAATCTTTACAGGAGATACAAGGTGAATATATTCCTGATCTCCCAAATTTGCCGTTGTTGGCTATTATACAAATCATTCGTTTTGCTGCCCAAGAATCTGCATAACTTTCAAAAGTTTTTATCCCAGAGTCGGGATTCCAACTTGGAACTATTATAAAATCCGTTTCTTTTTTAAATAGAGCATTTATCATCTCATCATCAATGAAATCTAAACAAATAATAACACTAAAGTTGCCATATCCTGTATTAATAAATCTTAGCATTCCTTGCCCTGTTTCTATTTTAATATTTTTATATGTTTGTTCTATTTTAAATTCACCAGGAATAGATTTATCATTTTTATGAACATCGTATTGCTTCACTTCGTCACTGTCACTAACATAGCCGGAAATTAAAATAGGACATGTATTGTAAAATCTTATTTTTTTATCGCCCCCCTTCAAATTCGCATCTCCATCGTAATTGTGAAGATGAGTGCCTGCAACGACAATAATCTTATGCCCCTTAATTTTATTTTTAATTCCTGGAATAATAGATTCTGGGATGCTCATTTCAGGGAAAACTACAATATTTGCTTCGTCTCTTATTGCTTTTTCAATGTTTTTATAAACTTTCTTCTGGAGTTTTTTAATTGTATCATCTTTATCATCTCCTTCATACAGTGGTATCAACGGATTCATATTTTCTATTTTTAGTTGAACTACTGCAATCTTACAAGGCCCTATGTTCGTAATTTTAAGATCAACATCTCTTATACTCGTTTTTTCTTTTGGCTTAACATATTGAGGACACGCATCGCATTTTTCATCCAATGGAAGCCTGCAGGGTTTACATCTCAATCTATCTGGTATACTCGGTCTAAAAAATTCTTGCATGAAAATAAGACTTATAGCTGTATTTCTACTATATTTATCTAAGGATGAAACAAATTTTAGCAATCCGTCAAAATTTTCTGTAGTTAATATAAACATTTTATTGCCAGGATTGTGGACTGGAGTATATTCTCGCCATAAAAATAGAAACTCGCTATCCTTTTTTAATTTCATTAATTCTTCATCAAATTGTTTATCCTTTATTTTAAACCTTACAAATGCATGAACAAGTTTTTCTGAATGTAATTCTATTGTACGCATTGCATTTGCTAACTTAAGAATTTCATTTGATTTGAGACCTGATTTATCTTTATTTGGTAATTCATTTATATAATATTTATGGTATTCATTACGAGGTGTGTTCTTACTTTCGCTTAATCTTGAATTTGGCATCATTGCCTTGATACATGCTAATTGATATCCCTCTATTTCATTCAAATCAATAGAACCTTCTTCAAAGTAAATCCTAATGTCTCTGACAGATTTTTCAACCAATTCGTTACTATCAGTGTCAATTTTAGAATTTAGGAAGTTTTGAATTTGTTTTTTTAAAACATGCAAATTAGAAAAATCTACGGGTACTATAAAGTCAAAATCACCTGTAACAACATAGAATTTACGTGAAAAGAAATTACTGTCGACTTTCAATAATCTATCTCTTATGCAGTGCCAAACAATATCTCTGTCTTCCAGTGAACTTTTTATAAATAGTAGTGTTTTAAACCATCCCTCATTATTCAATTTTACAGAGTATTTATACACGAATTGATTTTCGACTGATTCAAATTCTTTCTTCATATCTTCAATTAATATATCATTATGGTCATAATCACTCCGAAAGCTTTGGATTGACCTGTCTGAGATTAATCTATTAGGTTCATCCCATAGAAATCTTAAAATATCTCTCTTCAAGTTTGATAATCTAGTTAACTTCGGCATTTTAAAATCGTAAAATGAAAAACCGTTTTCCATTGCAGTGCGGAGAACAATTTTAGTTATGGTGTATGTTTTGCGCCTAATCAGTGATTCAATAAGAACAGTAACTTCGTATATATCTTCAGTAACAATTTTAATCAATAAACTACTTCCTCCAACTACCTGATAAGCATCAATAATTCTCTCATCACCTTCTATTTCTTTGATGATCTCATCTATTTTATCATCTGGAGGTTGAATAAAAATAATCGTAATTATCTTATTCATGTTCATCGGAACAAACCGAATGAACTTTTCCCAGTTTTCAATATCGTAAAATTCATTCTGAACATCTTGCTTATTCAAACTACATTTTTTTATAATTTTGCCGATATTTTCCTCAAGTTTTTCTAAAAAGTTTAAGCTTTTTTTATTTATATTTGGGAATTCTTTTTTAATGATTCCAAACCGTTTGATGATATTAACTGGTGCCGTAAATGATATATGTTTGGGATTCAAATTTTTCGTTAGTGGTTCAATATCATTTAGATTCTTTGCTTCAACTACTACAAATAAAGGGTTATTACCACAAGCATCATAAATCGAATTTATGACAAATCCTGCTGAACGTGATTTATCCATTAAAGTTCTTCGTTCTTTTAGAGAAAAGCTCCCATCATCTCCATTAACACGCAGGGTAATAAAAAATAAATTTCTTTTTGGATGATATGGGAATAAAACTGGTACCCAAGTAAATTCATCTGTGATCAATTCATTGTCATCGATTTCTTCTAATTTGTAGGCCACAAAATCTTTAATTTGTTTCATAATAACCAGCTACATTCACGAAGGTTTTATTTTTCATATCTTTTCCATTTACATACATATCCAGCCCATGGTTGTCCTCAAATCCAGAAACTTCTGGCTATATTTCCCGTCCTCAAAAGCAGCCACTGCTAAAAGTTCGGCAGCGGTCACGGATCCCTGCCCGCCGCGACCATGTATTCTTATTTCCTTCATTTTTTTCTCCGAGAATAACAAATTAATATATTTTTCTTTTTAATAATCAATCGTGATGAATGCCTTCCACAATTGCATAAAGGTATTTATTCTTTACGGAGTGGGGCAATAGCCAGCAGTATCAGAATCCCCAGAATAAGAACAAAAAGACCGAGTAAACCCGCCTCGGTACCCACAAGACTGCCTGTGAGTTCCGGCTTCTCTGCGGTCAGCCAGAAAATCCCGAAACCGCCCCTTATGAATTAAAAATCTGAGTAAACTATATCTTGTTAAATAACCCAATTATGAAGTTTAATATGACGGATGATAAACTCCTAATAACAGAACTTGTGCTTACCGCGCACCTGTATAACCAGTCGGATAAGCTCGGCGTTGACGACCTCCCCCAGAAAATACGAAAACATTACTGGGACGAAAAGGAAAAAACCGTGAAACGCCCCATCTATGTGACTGAAGGCGATG
>JAPZAN010000188.1 GCA_027460605.1 Candidatus Methanoperedens sp. | reverse complement strand
AAGAACTAATCGAACGTATTTGTCAGTATTTTGATGACCTGAATGAAATGCCAGTAATTTTCAAATGGAAATACAAAATGGATGATATGCCTGGCGGGATTGAATCATTGTGATACTAATTTGGAATCGTTATACTAGTGCAATAGGTGAGCCTATTGAAACTTTCGTTAAGAGACTATTAGAGGATCAAATCCCAAAAGGATGTAAAATCCATCCAGGACATATCGTTTGTGGAGATAATCCTGAATCTTTGGGTACATTGTATGATCTGGTAATTTATCGGCCAGATATTTGTGGACCTCTATCGAAAATAGATTCATTCTTTGTATTTCCGTTAGAATGTGTTGTAGGTGCCATTGAAATCACATCTTATCTCAATGATAAAAAATTGAAAGAAGACGTCAGTAAATTGACAAAATTAAGATTGATGAAACATAGATATTATTGGCTATCTACCGGTTCCATTACTCACGCCCCAGTATACGAAACAGATATTATTACACCAAGATGTTTCATGTTTGCTGCTGAAGTCCCGTGGAAAAAAGATATCACATTTGCAAAACGTTTCCAAAAGATATTAAAGGATAGCGGCACAGCTGAAGCCCATATTCATGCGATATATGCAGGAGTGCATGGTTGTTTTGGAGTTCAGTCAAGAGGCTCGCAATCAGATCCTCTTTTTACTATTTGGCACAAGAAAGAAAATCCATTATTGACTTTTATTAATAATGTGGTCATTTCCATACATCGCTTCCCAATAAAACCAAACATACTATATTTTGAAGAGAACGATACAAAAGTTAATGCTGATTCATTCGATTTCTATCCACGATTAGAAAAATATGGTATTAAAATAGAAGATGTAGACTTACTGCTTCCAGGAATTAATGTATCCAACAATATATAATGAATCTAATTATAAAACATTTTCTTGTAGTGAAAAGAAAAAATTGAAAGATTGATTCCTTTTGTATGATTATCTAGGAATAGCGTTGTAATCAACGAATCTACATCGATCTCAGTTATCTTCCACCATTAGCATCAAATTTAAGAGTAAACATTCCATCGCCTGGAACATTTCGGTAACTATTTATTCCTTGAAAGCCCATATCTCAGCATGGAAGACCTCGAACTCTTAAACGAAATCATCTCTCAGAATCCGTGGTGGACTGCCGGAGCGCCATTGAAAGAAAAAACCACCACGAGAGATGTATGGAGCGAGGTTCTCGAAGATATTGGCAAAAAAGAAGTCACCTGTTTTGTGGGTTTAAGGCGGGTTGGAAAAACAATATTGATGAAACAGGCAATCCAGCACCTTTTAGAAAATGGAATTGCTCCAAAAAGAATACTCTACTTTTCTTTTGATGCCATGAAAAAAGAAGAATCCATAATCAGGCGCATTGTAACTATCTACAGCAGGAACATAATCCAGGAAGTCCCGAATGAACTTACCGATAAGGTTTTTATATTTCTGGACGAGGTACAGAAAATCAAAGAGTGGGGCGAAGAAGTGAAATCCATTTTTGATAAAGACTGGAATATAAAATTCTTTGTATCGGGTTCTTCGAGCATGAACATATTGAAAGGAAGCGGTGAGAGCCTGATTGGAAGGATAAGGATTCACAGGATACATCCCTTTTCTTTCAGGGAATTTTTGAGACATAACGGCATGGAAATTGGAAATATGCCTCTTGGAGACCTGAAACCCCCCCTGCAAACTGAAAAAATAATACTGTTATTTGATAGATACATGGAGCTTGGCGGCTTTCCTGAAACATATTCACTCACAAAAGAAGGGTTAAAAAATACTCTTAAAACGTGGATTGATTTAGTGTTTTATAGGGACATAGTGAATTTATTTGAAGTAAAAAGAATAGATGCGCTCGAAGGTCTTTTCTATTCGTTTGTGAAAGAGTCCGGGAACATCGTAAATTACGCAAAACTCGCTAATTCCCTAAATACAAAATTTGAAACGATAAAAACATATATAGAATATCTTGACAATTCTTTCCTCATAGAGAAAAGCCAGTACTACTCAGGAAGCAGAATAAAAATATCTGAAAAAAACTTCAAAATTTATGCCTCCGACCATGCTTTCTTCCACCTTGAAGACACAGAAGAGGGGTTAATAGCGGAAACCCTTGTATTCAACCACTGCAAGAAGCATATTTGGGAGGATGTTTTTTATTGGAAGGATATAAAAGGGAATGAAGTTGATATCGTCATCCTGAAAAATAAAACCCTGCTGCCTATCGAAGTAAAATTCAAGTCCAGGGTTGATAAAAAAGAGCTAAAAGGTTTGTTCTCATTCATGGATAAATACAATTGTAAAAATGGAATAGTTGTTACTAAAAATAGTTTAGATAGCATCGAATCAGAGGGAAAAGAGATACGGATGATGCCTATCTGGCTGTTTTTACTTGCAAATCAATATTAAGGAAATGGGAATGTTTATGGAAAAACCATGAGCAACAGTAGAACAGTATTCATAGGCGTTGACCTTGGAACAAGCATGCTCCGCAAAAGCACCGGTCTTGCTTACCTTATTGAAAAAAACGGCAAACCCCTGATAGAAGCTCTACCTGAGCATACAGTATCAGACGATAAAAAAATCCGCGATTACTTAACCGGTTTATCTGAAAATTCAGGTTCAAGGATTATCGGTATCGATGCGCCTCTCTCAAGACCGGAGCACGGAACGATGAGGGAATGCGAAAGGCGGCTTCGCAAACACGGAATCCCGTGCTATCCCTCAGGCGCGCAATGGGTAAGCAGATGGGTGGATAAGGGGATTGAACTTAAGAAATGGGCCGAAGCCGAACTTGATGCAAGGGTAATAGAAGTTTATCCCTATGCAGCAAGGAAAATCCTCCATATTGGCATCGATGAGAAGAAAAAATCAAAGGAAGGCAGAAAGGTAATACAGGATGCACTTTCAGGTTTTATAGCCGGGCTGGATGAAATTACGAGTGACAGGCTTTTGTTTGATGACGAACTGGATGCTATACTTTCAGCATATGTCGCCTACTGCGAAGGTAATGGAATTGCTTCTAAAATTGATGGCGAGGACGGCGTAATCTACGTGCCAATGAAACGGCTCAACCATACGATAAATGAATATTAGCTAATATTTGAACTATCCAGAAACCCAATTATTTTATTCACTATCGGTTCTATGTCATGAAGCCCGGATTTACCCACAATCGCTATCAAAGGGCAGCCCCTTTTGAAAATAGAAGCCTCCTCATCACTATCCGCAACAATGATGCGGGGCTTATCGGATAATGTGAAACCATCGGCGAGGACAATATCGATATCAGAAAAATATTTATCACAAATCTCATCAATTTCCATTCCTTTTTCAACCTTTTTAATTAATGCAAATTTCAGCGATGAGGACACAGCAACCGTATCTGCGCCTGCTTTTGCATATTTCCAGCTGTCTTTACCTTCGATATCCATTTCAAAATCGCCATGTTTATGATATTTTATAGCGCCGACTCGAAGACCGAGGTTCTTCAGTTCTTTTATCAATACTTCCATCAATTTCGTTTTTTCGCTTTTGCTTTTCCCCACAATACAAATGACAGGAATCACTTGAGCCTCTCCGGATGCGCAAAGACAGACATTTTATCATGCGATACAAAACAAACAAGGCAAATCCCTGTCCTTTGGGCGGCATCAATACCGGTATTAAGCGGCGCGGTTTTCGTTGCTACAAGAGGTATTCCGGCGCGGGCGGCTTTCAATACCATGCCGGCTGATTGTCGTCCCGTAGATAAAATGAAATGCCGGCTTACATCAATTCCTTCAAGATAGGCGTGCCCCACAACCTTATCAAAAGCATTATGTCTTCCAACGTCTATCGCTTTTGCCACGCATTCGCCCCCGGCATTTACAAGGCATGCCGCATGCGTACCGCGCGTACTTGTATATACTTCCGACTCAAGGAACGCAAGGCTTTTTTTAATAATCTCAGGGCTGAAAATCGCATCCGAGTTTACCGATACCGATTCGTTTTCTTCCCATCTGATACCCACGCATCCGGAGGAGCGCAATTCGCGCCAGAGTTCAAGATGTTCTGTGGGTTCTACCTCGATATGTATCGTGTTCCCATCGATGCGGATGCCCTGAATATCATCCGAAGTTTTCACAATCCCCTCGCAGATAAGATAACCATAAGCAAGCTCTTTTTGCATTTCAGGGGTGGCAAGTATTGCTGCAATCTGGACATCGTTTACAAACAGCTCAATCGTATCTTCTACAGCCACCACATAATTTTTTTCATGTGATGAATCGCTGGTTAGTTCCAGTGCATGATATTTTTTAGAATACATATTAAAATGGTTAAAATTTTGTATTTTTGATTATCTTCTGCATATCTTCAGGTGTATTGATATTCATAAACGTTTTTAAATCAGGGTCAACTTTCTTAATCTCCTCGATTCCCACGTAATTGACTTTTAATTTGAAAACAGGAGCAAGAATAATGGTTTCACCATGTTCGATTGCTTTTCTCGTCTCATGTATCATTGACTTACACCTGTAAACAGCATGCAAAGGCTCAAGAAAACCATCCTCCCATTTCGGGATTGCCGCATCGTGAAATTCACTTTTTTGAAAAAGCATCTTGACTACTTTATCATTTATGAAAGGCATGTCACAGGCCGCAATAAAGCAGAATTCATCCCTGCAGACAAGAAGCCCCGAAAGTATGCCGGCAAGCGGTCCCGTGTTTTTATGCATATCGTATGCAAAAGCAAATCCTGGAAAGCGGGATTCCAGCAATTCGCCCTGCGCCTTATCACGAACAGAAATAATAATGTTATCGACCACTTTATTTAGGCTTTCAATAACATAAGTCAGAAGAGGTTTGCCATTAATATCCATAAGTGCTTTTTCCCGATAACCCAGGCGGCTTCCCCTCCCACCTGCAAGGATGAGCGCAGAATAAGACATGATCACTCCAAAATCAGATGTGCCCTGCCTCTTTCATGCTAAAATGCCTCCCGTCGCCGATAATTACATGGTCAAGGACAGTTATTCCCATGATGCTTCCGGTTTCCACTAATTTTTTGGTTATTTCGATATCTTCCCTGCTTGGTGTTGGGTCGCCTGAGGGATGATTATGGGCCACGATGATATGCGCTGCCGATTCGGCAAGCGCCATTTTAAACACCTCCCTCGGGTGCACGACATTGGCATTCAGGGAACCGATTGAGATGGTCTCCTCTTTTATCACCTGGTTTTTGGTATCAAGGCAGAGCTCGATGAACATTTCTTTTTTCTGTTCACGCAGTCTCGGGTATATCAGCCTGTAAACGTCTTCAGGCGAGTTGATTTTTGGTTTTATCTCTTCAGTGCAGGATTCAAGCCTTCGCGCAATCTCAAAACAGGCTGAAATCTGCGCTGCCTTACCTTCTTTTATGCCGTGCACCTTCATCAACTGGGTAAGGTTAATCCGGGATAGTTGTTTGAAATTATACTGGTTTAATATCCTTTGAGACAGGTTTAACACATTCTCCTTTTTTGAGCCCGTCCTCAGGATTATCGCGAGGAGTTCCGAATCGCTCAATGATGCAGGTCCTTTCTTTACCAGTCTTTCGCGCGGTCTATCCTCTTTTTGCATATCAAGGATTCTGATTT
>JAPZAN010000187.1 GCA_027460605.1 Candidatus Methanoperedens sp. | reverse complement strand
TTCCTGTGGGTTCGTCAAAAACAAGTATCCTTGGCTCCTTGATAAGAACCTGGGCCATTGCGACCCTGTGCCTTTCCCCTTCGCTCAATTCATCGGGCATTTTGGTAAGTATTTCCTTTGCTTTTTTCTCGGTGAAACCTGCAGTCATCAAAGTCCTGATAGCTTTTCTCTCACCCAGTTCAACAGGCAAATCAAGCCCGATTGATTCGGTGAGGTTATCAATAACGTTCCTGTGCGGATAAAGACTGTATTCTTGGTGCAATATCCCGATATATTTGGTAGCCCGCCCTTTCTTGTCAGGACCGAGCTGGGTCATATCTATCCACTCGTCCCCGATCCTGACATCAATCGAACCCGATGTGGGACGCAATAATCCTGAAATAATTTTTGAAGTTGTGGTTTTGCCTGCGCCGCTGACCCCGATTATTCCGAATATTTCACCTTCATTTATATCAAAACTGACATCATTGACCGCCCGGACTATGCCCCTGTCAAGAGAGAAATACGTCATCTGCAGGTTGCGGGCGCGGATAATGGTTTCCCCGATTTTCACTTCCTCTTGCTCACCAATCTTCCCGACTTCCTTCATGAATTCGGCGGCGACTTCCGAAGGATCGCCTATCATTATGATTTTCCCTTCATCAAGCCATATAGCCTTGTGCGAAAGCTCTTCGATTACTTTCGGCCAGTGCGAGGTGATGACAAGCGACATTTTGAAGTTCTTTGTTGCATTCAAAATGCTTTCATGAACGACTTCCGCGGTCTTGGGATCTAAGGTTCCTGTTGGCTCATCCGCAAGCAGCAGGATGGGATTTTTTACAAGCTGCCTTGCAAGGACAACACGCTGTTTTTCACCGCCTGAGAGTTCTCTTGCGATATGCATCATCCTGTTTGAGAGATTCACCTGGTCAAGCAAATCAGCAGCCCTGTGAATCGCATTTGGACCCAGTTCATCTATCTCCTGGAGGGCGTTCATGACATTCACGATAACCCTCTCATCGCCGTACAATGCAAATGTCCTTTGCAGCATGATGGCGATTCTTCTTGTTATGTCCCGCCTTAACGGGTCATGTAACGGCAATTTTACAAAGTCAGCGTCGATTTTTTCAAACTGTGCATTACACCTGGGACATGCAGTCCCCACTTTACTCGGAAGGTCGATAAACCCGCATCCGCTGCATCTTGCAAGATGATACACTATGCTTCCAGAGATATCGTCGAAGGCTTCAACTCCTCTCAAAACATGCATCAAAATGGATTTGCCTGCGCTGCTTTTTCCCAATATCCCGACAATCTCGCCTTCTTTGATTTCGAGATTAATATCTTTAAGAACATCGACTCCATCAAAGCCAACACGAAGATTTTTGATTTCAATAAATAGCGTCATGTATTTTTCTCCCGGGGTTGTTTACGTGGATTATTAATCCGCTTTATTATAAGTTTTTGCATTTCAACGTATAGCGTTAAAAACTATCGTTTTTAAGCG
>JAPZAN010000186.1 GCA_027460605.1 Candidatus Methanoperedens sp. | reverse complement strand
AAATCCATGCCGAAAAAGCAAAGGTTTGCGTCTCTCTAAGGCTTAAATTCTGGCTCCGGGCATAAAAGTACACAAAAATAACCCCGGTGAACAGAAATGCTCCTTTAGTTAAAAGGTCTCTGATTACCCGGTTATTGATGATGCTTTCCTTCGGGTTGCGGGGCGGCCTGGAATAAATATTTTTTTCTTTTGCCTCGGCGACAAAACCGGCAGATGCGGCTAAATCCATAAATAATTCCAGGAGGATTATCTGGATGGGGGCAAAAGGCATAGGGGTTCCTAAAAGAACAGGTAAGAGGAAAATCAATACTAAAGCAACCTTCACCGAGAGATAATATTTAATTCCTTTTTGCAGGTTATCAAAAAACTTCGCTATGCCGATATCAGCGCCTTTCAGTGCCAGCGCATCGTTGATTCCGTCACCGGTCACAGCCACTACTTCCCCGTTCTTTTGTAATGCTTTGACAATCCGGTATTTATGTTCAGGGGTTGCCCTGG
Organism: Candidatus Methanoperedens sp.; assembly: GCA_027460605.1. GTDB lineage: Archaea > Halobacteriota > Methanosarcinia > Methanosarcinales > Methanoperedenaceae > Methanoperedens. Next base: position 6,670 of record JAPZAN010000186.1, on the reverse strand, counting down.
CAAAAACGGAAGACTCTTTTACGGTATTTTGTAATTGTTCATCCGTTAAACTATCCAGCTCCAGGCCGGTTAATACTTTATCATGGGTTGAAATACCGACCTCCCTGGCAATAAAAATGGCTGTTGAAGGATGGTCCCCGGTAATCATAATTGTCCTGATGCCAGCCTTCATTGCCAAAGCGATGGTTTCTTTGACTCCCTCCCTCGGCGGGTCTTCAAAGCTTAAGAGTCCCGCAAAATTCATTTCCTTTTCGATTTCAGTAAAATCAAGGCTCTTTTCCCCGGGTGCTAATTTTTTATAAGCGATGGCGATTACACGTCTCCCTTTTTCAGTTTCATTCCCTAATGCAGCTTTTATATCATCGCTTATGTGAGAGCAACTTCCAAAAATCTCCTCAGGCGCGCCGCTTGAGAGCAATTCAAAACCAGACCCGTTTTCTCTTATGACTGCTTTTGTTTTCCTGCCGTTGCCAAGATTTCTTTGGCGAACCACTTTTAGCAGCGCCGTATCTATCTTCAACTCCCCTGCTTTGTTTTTAATCTCCTTTTCCAAAGGAGACAAAGAATATTCAGTAATTGAACCAAGAGCTTTTTCAAGAATTTCTTTTTCTTTATCGGCAGGATAAAATGCAATAATTTTCATTTTATTTTCCGTGATAGTTCCTGTTTTGTCAGTAACAATTACAGTGGCATTGCCCAAAGTTTCGGCAGCTTTTATTCTCTTAACTAAAAATTTATTTTTAGAGAGAGTATAAGCTCCCAGCCCCAAAACCATCGTAATAATAATCGGCAGCTCTTCAGGAATAGTGGCAAAAGAAAGAGAAAGGCCTGTTAGAATCATAGTCTTTAAATCCTGACCTCTCAGAATTCCTATAAGAGGAATAATAATTGAAAAGAACAAAGCAACGAAAACCAGTTTACCCGCCAGGGATTTCATCGCAAGTTGCAGCGCGGTTTTTGGAGGTTTGATTATTTTGGAAGCTGCGGCAATTTTGCCAAGTTTAGTATTCTTACCTGTGGAAACGATTCACCGGTCAGGGCGGATTCATCAAATTGCATGCCTATTGATTTTTTAATTTTTGCATCAGCGGCAACTTTAGTTCCTGAGGTTAAAATTAATAGATCGCCAGGGACGACATTCCCGGTGTCAATTTCAGTGACCTTTCCATCCCTTAACACTTTTGTTCCGGGCGCAGCTATCTTTTCTAAAGATGATATTGCCTTTTTTGCCCGGAATTCATTATAGACTTCGGCAAAAACTAATAAAACAATTACTATAAAAATCGTGATAGCATCTTCAAGTTTCCCCCAGATGCTATAGAAAAAGCCAACAACCAATAAAAGAAGAATCATAGGTTCTGTAACTTCGTGCCTTGCAATACCAAAGAAACTGATTTCAGTTGGTTTGAAAATCTGGTTTGGACCTGATTCTAAAAGTTTTTCCCGGGCTTCGATGGAACTGAGTCCATTATCATTTTTCAAATCCATTCCCATAAACCTCCTTTACAAGTTCTCTAATTTTTCAGTTTGGACTTTTCTTATATCTCCAACACAACTTGCCTGATTAAATAATATTTTATTATTTTCCGAATTAATAGTTTCTTTTATGCTTTTCAGGTGTCTATTTTATTTCCACCAGAGTTTCACTTATGCGTAAAATACGCCACAACCCCGACATCGCTCACGCTGTCAATCCTGACGAACCCGAACCTTTCAAACTGCACCACCTTATCCAGTTCCTTCTCAATCCCGCGCTCTCCGATGCCCGTATATTCCCCATCAGGCGACAGCACCCTGACTTTAAGACCATCTGGCGGAGCCCAGTGGATGATACGCGCTTTCTCCTTCTTGACAAGGTCCATATCAGTGCCGATGAACTTCGCCCTAAGCGGCGAGATGCCCGTAATCTCGATATTGTAAAGATCTTTCAGGCGCAGCCTCTCGCCTTCCTTGAGTATATCCACATCGCTCTGGCATACAAGCACCTTCGTTCCCACAGGAATTTCCCTCAGTTCCTTCTTTGCAGGATGAAGCGGCGCCTTTGCGACTTTCGGCTCCGCACCTTCGATTTCAAGCTCGACAGGGTTCCACACAAAAAAATACCTGTTCGCTATCGGGTCGATGAGCTTTCGGTTCTCCGCATACAGCGTATCCAGGCTCAGGCTGATATCGGTCTCGCCAAGACCCAGGTCTATCATGAACTTTCGCAACGCTTCGGCTCGTATGCCGCGCCGCCGCAGCGCCCTGATGGTGGGAACGCGCGGGTCGTCCCATCCTGTGTATGTCCCTTCTGCAATCGCTTTCTTTAAGCCGCTTGTACTTAATTTCCCGAATTCATGTATCTGCACGCGTCCCCAGTGCATGGTTTCAGGATAAGTCCATCCCATGTATTTATACACGTATCTCTGGCGGGTTTCGCTGTCAGTGAGGTCCTTGCCGCGGATGATTAACGTAGTTCCCAGAAGATGGTCTTCAACAGCGCCCTCAAAATCAAGGAGCGGCCAGGCAACGTATTTATCTCCGACTTGCGGTCTTGGATGAGGCGTCCTGATGATACGGAATGCAACCCAGTCCCTTATTGCCGGGTCTTTGTGGGTTATATCGGTCTTGATGCGAAGCACCGCTTCCTGCTCTTCATACTCGCCTGAAAGCATCTTTTTCCAGAACCCGAGGTTTTTCTCCGCTGCCTCCTCCCTGTGCGGGCAGGCTTTCTTTGCATCCTTTAGCGCCTTGAACTCTTCCTGCTCACAGAAACATACGTAAGCTCCGCCTTTTTTAATAAGCTGTTCAGCCACTTCATAATATTTAGCAATCCTGTCTGATGCTATGATAACCTCATCCGGTTTTGCGCCGAGCCATTCGCAGTCGTCAAGATACCAGTCATACGCTTCTAGCATCGGGCGCTTGGTCGCAGGGTCTGTATCATCAAAACGGATAATGAGCTTGCCGTGGTACTTTTTGGTGTATTCCGAGTTCACCACGATTCCCCTCGCGCTCCCGATTGTGGGCGGCCCGTTGGGGTTGGGGGCAAACCTCATGACAAGAGCGCCTTTGAGTTCCAGGGGTGGAAGACCTTTATCAGGTTCCTTTTTTTCCTTAAGTTCCGCAATGAGTTCCGGGGCAATAGAATTCAATTCTTTTTCCCACGACTCCTGGGGCATTTTATTTATTTCAGAGAGCACATCGTCAACAAGCATGTTTATTTCTTTTGCGCGTGAGCGAAGTTCAGGAGCTGCCATGACCTTGCCCATAACCGCTCCGGCCTGCGGCAGTTTGTTATATTTGACCGCATTTTGCAGCGCATATTTCTTAATAAGGAGTTTTATATCATCAGTGGTTAACATTTGACCCTCAATCGTCATTTGGTAATATTAAACTTCTGCGAAAAAATACGAAAACAATCAATAAAGTATATATTAATATCATTCATATTCAGGTAAAGGTGATACCATGCAGGCAGAAGTCTCAACACTATTCGGTTTGAATGTTTATACTGACAAAGGGGTATACATTGGAAAAGTCAATGATGTAGTTCTTGAAGTCAACGAGAAAAAAGCAACGGGTCTTGCGGTCACAAAATTGAATCCTGAAATGTTCGAATCTACCGGCAAAGGAGTAGTTATCCCGTACAGGTGGGTTACAGCGGTTGGCGATGTTGTTCTTATCAGGCACGTCAAAGACCAGTTCAAGAAACCTGAAGAAATCCCCGAGGACTATAATATTTCTGATGAAGAAGAGGAAACCCAGTAAATCGTGATTGACCTTTTAGAAAAGGAGATGAAGGAGAGGGAAATCTACACCGGCATTAAGGTGTTCCCTCCTTTTGCTGTCAGGATTGACGGGCGGGGGTTCCGGCGCGCGCTTGACCTGTTAGGGCTTGAAAAACCATACGACGAGAGATTTGCCCGTGCAATGGCGGATTCCATTGAATCTTTTTTCAGGGAAAGCGGCTTGAATCCCCTGTTTGCTTTCACATTTTCAGATGAGATTTCATTATTTTTCAAGGAAATCCCCTATAATAACAGGATAGAGAAAATCGACTCCATAATCCCAAGTTTCATTTCTTCCGCGCTTACTATCCGCCTGGACCTTGAAAAACCCGTATCATTCGATTCACGGGTCGTTCCCCTTGGAAAAGAGGATATTTACAGCTATCTTTTATGGAGGCAATCGGAGACCTGGAGGAACCATGTAAGTTCCTACGGGTATTATACACTGCGAAATTCCGGGTTAGACGAGAATGAAGCCGCATCGCAGCTTAAGAATATGAAAGCAAGCTCGCTCCACGAACTTGTTTTCAAGCACGGCATCAACCTTGCGGAAACGCCGGCATGGCAGAGATGCGGTATTCTGGTTTACAGGGAAATGCAGGATAAAACCGGATACGACCCGCTTCGGAAAATCGAGGTCAAAACACAGAGAGCAAAAATAATACAGGACTGGAATCCTCCCATATTCAAGACCGAAGAAGGGCGAAAGCTCATTTCGCGCCTCGTCTCGTAGATTGTGTCAATTATTGCCGCAATCATTACGTTATACTATGTTTATATCATAGCCAGTCCGATTTGAGATATTTATTATGATACCTGCATTTACTTTAATCGCCGCAATTGCTGTTGCCCTTTTCATGGGATTGAATATCGGCGGCAACAATGCGGCTGCTTCTATGGGCGCGGCTTACGGCGCAAAAGTCCGTACCAAATACCAGGCCGTATTGTTAATCGGGGTATTCTCCCTTCTCGGGGCGGTATTCAGCGGCGGCGAGGTAATTAAGACGCTCGGGAATGGGATTCTCCCCTCCGGGACAATCGTAATGGAAGGGGCTATTGTGGCGGTCGGGGCAGCGGGTATAACGGTTTTCCTTGCAAACGTGCTGCGCGTACCAATATCCACAAGCCAGGCGGCAGTCGGGGCGGTTGTGGGAATCGGGTTTTTCTACGGGGCATCGAAATTGAATGTCTCCCTTCTTGCGTATATCGTAAGCTGGTGGATAATAACGCCAATCATTGCCTGGCTGCTTGCGTATATTATGGGAAAATACTTTTACACTGACATACTTATCTGGCTTGCTGACCGCGGCGATTCGGAAGCGTCAATACGGAAACTCCTGAACGTACTCCTGACTTTTTCGGGTTGTTATGTGGCATATTCCGCAGGGGCAAACAATGCAGCCAATGCAGTCGGGCCGTTTGTGGGCGCAGGTCAAATTTCATCACTCTACGGCGCGATTTTCGGCGGTCTTGCTATTGGTCTTGGCGCTCTTCTTCTGGGCGGCAGGATACTGGACACGGTAGGGAAAGAGATAACCGAACTCTGCGTAATCCGCGCCACGTTCGTGGAGTTCATTTCGGCTGGTCTTGTCCATATAGCTTCCATCCTCGGGGTTCCGGTATCGCTTGGCGAGATAGTCGCCGCAGGGGTCATCGGGATCGGGTGTGCAAACAGCGGAATGCATATAATGAGGGGCGAAGTCGTCAAAAAAATTGTGGTTGCATGGTTCGTATCCCCGCTCCTTGCAGGAACGTTGGCGTTTGCATTAATGAGATTGATTTAGATTCCCCGGAATCTCCACGATAAAAATAGAGCCGCCTTCGGGATTGTCTTCAACCCATATCCTCCCGTTATGCAATTCCATAATCTTCCCCGCAATGGCAAGCCCGAGACCTGAACCCTTAACGCCCGTTTTTCCTCCCCTCCCGAATCGTTCGAAAATCATGGTCTTATCGCTTTCCTTTATACCCTCCCCGAAATCTATTATCCTGACTTGCAGGCTTTCTCCCTTATTCTCGCTTTCTATAATTATTCTCTTACCGGATGATGCGTATTTTATGGCATTGGATAGGAGGTTTGAAAAGACCTCCTCGATTATTTTATTGGCTCTCACAGGCATGTTCAAAGTTATGCGGTTGATGATTTCCATTCCGGCATTATCCGCCATCGGTGTGAGGGCTTCAATGACTTCTTCGATAATCTTTTTTAAATCCAGCTCTTCCAGTTCAATACTTTTCAAACTCTCAAACCTTGAAAATTTCATGGCGCTATCTATGAGTTCCATTCCCTTTACAAGACTTCTTTCAATGGTTTCAAGATAGGCTTTTTTCCGGGAAATAGTCTCATTTTCCTTAAGAAGTTCAATAAAACCGTTAGCGGTATTGAGCGGATTCAAAAGGTCATGATGCATGATATCAGTGAAAAGTTCCTTCATGCGATTGGATTCCTCAAGCTCTCTTGTGTAATTGCGGATTTTTTCTTCAACCTTTTTGCGCTCTGTGATATCCTTCAGAATCCCCATACTCGCTATCCTGCCCTGATATGTGACAAGACCCACATTCATATTGACAATGATTTTTGTCCCGTCCCTGCGCAGACCATGGAATTCATATTCATGGGGGACCTTTTCCCCTGCCATCCTCCGATGATAGTGATCTATTACAAGTCCCACGTCCTCAGGTGCAACAAATTCCCGGAAATCCCTGCCGATGATTTCTTCCAGAGTGCAGCCAAGCAAACCGGCAAACGTTTTATTGCCGTATTGGAACCTGGAATCCTGTATGATAAAAACGCCTTCCTGAATATTTTCTATTAACAGGCGGTATTTTTCTTCAGACTGTCTCAATTCCTCTTCCACACGCCTGCGTTCGGTGATATCGCGTACATATTCAATTATCCC
>JAPZAN010000185.1 GCA_027460605.1 Candidatus Methanoperedens sp. | reverse complement strand
TCCTAAAATAATAGCAGTCTATAATTAGACTCAACGTAAAAATAGTTTTCGATTAAACAGCAGGTCGCAAGTTTCTTCGTACTGCCTTTACCATATAATATTTAATATTTCCTGACAATAATACGGTTTTATGAAAATCTCCGCGCTCCTGTTTATGATGCTTCTTGTTTCCGGCTGCCTAGATGTAAAACCGGAAACCATTTCTAACAATACTATCTTCCCTGAATCACCTGTGGTAGATATTGCAAGAGAAGACCTTGCGCATCGATTGAATATCACCACGGATGAAATAAAATTGGTCAAACTGGAAGTTGTAAACTGGCGTGATAGCCGTCTTGGTTATCAGGAGATGGATACGACGTATGCCCCGGTGATCACGCCGGGATTTCGCATAATACTTGAGGCGATGAACAAAACCTACGAATACCACAGCGACTATAAGCGGGTAGTCGGGCCAAAAGAAGTCAGGGATGTTCAATAGCCGATATAGTTTCCCGTCTTTTTGATATGATCGCCTATGACCAGTCCTGCGATTACCCCGCTTAAATGGGCGCTGCGTGCTATCGCATCTCCTGAGCCTATGAACAGGAGGTCAAACAGGGCAAAAAAGATCAACGCGTGTGTTATTTTCATGGGTATAAAGTAAATATACACCTGAATATGCGGAGCAAGAACCGCAAGGCAGGCAAATATCCCGAACAATGCACCGCTTGCCCCGACTGCGGAGGCAAAAGGATTTTTCAGGACAAGCAGAGTCCATATCGAATAACCTATCGCTGCAACTATTCCTGAAGCAAAAAATACAGCAAGGAACCTTTTACCGCCAATTCTTCGTTCAAGCTCGGGTCCGAAAAAGAATAAGAACATCATGTTAAATAAGAGATGTATTGCATTTGCATGTACGAATATATGAGTCAGTAGATTTATTGCAAACTTCAATGGTTGATATAAAATATCAGCAGGTAAAAGGGCAAAATACGAAAAATAAACAGACTCTCCGATAATATTCTGCAGAAGGAAAGATATGACTGCCACTACTAGGAATGTCAGAGAATAGTTGCTTTTTATTATCGAAATCGCCCTGGAAAATGTATTAAAATAGTGCCCACGCTGTTTCTTCGCAATTAATTCGGGTTCATATTGATACAATTTTCCACTCTCACGGACACGCTCTTTGTAAGATGCAAGCCCGGCACAATCATGTGATTCGGGCAGGCGGTGATTATAACAATATGTCCTGCCGCAAAACTTGCATGTAAACGGCAGCGGGTCCTTGAAACCGCAATAATCGCATTCTTTTGGCATTGTGTATCCACCTGTAATAATTGATATTCTTTTGTTTTAGGAGTTAATAATGTGTTTGGAAATTATTTCTTTTTTAAATGTTCCCCTGAAGAATACATAAACCTCAATGTCTTTGCCTTTCGCGTACTCCCTCATCATCCTGTCATACATCTGCCGGCTTTGTTTGAGATTATGCTTTTTGAAGTGTTTTTCTATCTCGCGTATGAACCCCAGTTTTTGCCTCAGGAAATCCGATTCATATTTTTTCACGGTTTTTAATATTTCTTTGCACGTTTCGTCGCTTATATCGTTGTGGTATAATCCGTGCCTGTTTAAACCGCCTACCTGCCTGAACTCAATGTTTCCCTCTTCATCAGGTTCCCTGTGAAGCATGTAAGGGAAAATCCTGCAAATATCAGGTCGAATCGCGTAATGTTCGCACTTGCCGCTTGTATAGAATATGCATTCGCCTCCTGGTTTATTTTTGAGGGCGTAACCCATTACATAAAACCTGCCAAGATTATCACATACATCAAAATATGGCGCCGGGCGAAGAAAGCCGCTGCCACAATTTTTAATTAATCTTTCTGTATCATCATCCAGTAGAAACACATGGTCGTTGAACTCGCTGGTACAGCACTTACCGCAGCAATCGCATTCGAATCCAACTTCACGGATTATCTCTATGAATTTCTCATCCGGGAAGGATACTATGGATTGTATCTCCTTTTCAATTTCGTCGGTTTTCATCATAAATGCGATTGGTTCAGGATAGTTTCATTATTTATCTAATTTATGGATATCATGTTTCGGAAATTGCTTAATGAACACATAAAATAATGATAAAAATAACGATAAATTATATAAAGTAACAGGTAAAAGAGTAATACAATCAAAAACGGGACAAAAACGGGTATAAGGATAGGAAACAAAATATATCAGGCAAGGTAACTCAAATGTTGTCCCCAGGAAAAAACCTGTATTTATTATTAAAAAATAAATTTGTATTGATTTTAATACTTTTAATCCCATTATTCACTTCTGTTGGTTATGCACAGGAAGATATTTCATGCTATCATTGCCATACAAAGGTGGTATCTGAATTCAGGAATAATATACATTATCAAAAAGGTTTCACATGCGCTGATTGTCACGGAGGGAATGACCAGGCCAACTCTTCTGTGATATCCTACAGCGTGATGTCAGGAAACTTTATCGGAAGACCCAGCAGGAACAATATAACAAACGTCTGCTCTAAATGCCATCCTCAGGAAGCAAAGGATTACAAGACAAGCATTCACTGGGCACAGATCCAAAAAGGTCATCCTGAGGCTGCAACATGCACCGATTGTCATGGAGTTCATGAAATCCGGGCAATATCCGATCCAAATTCATCCTCGAACCACCAGAACAGCCCTGCAACATGCGCAAAATGCCACTCGAACAAGGAAATGATGAGCGCATGGTATTACGGTATTAAAACCGACCGCTTTGATACCTATAAGGAATCTTTCCACTGGCGGGCGCTGAGTAAAGGCTATACTCTGGTCGCCACATGTTCCGACTGCCACGGCAACCACAACACAAAATCAACTACAGACCCTGATTCCAGCACATACCCGGAAAACCTTCCCAAAACATGCGGTAAGACGAATTGCCATCCGGGAGTCAATTTTGATGCCAAGATAGCTTCGGGGCTGGTACATGACAAGGAATCACTCCATACAGGTGAACTCGTTTTCAACAAAACAAGTCTGGAACCCCAGATGAAAGATTATTTCTTCGGCCCTTTCGACCTTGCTTACTGGATAGCAATATTTTTCAAGGTATTAACGACCGGGGTCATCGGCATCTTTGCCGGGATGGTTATTCTGGATTTTCTTTCACGGCTTAAAGTCCACAAGAGATGGTAAATAATGCCCGGACAAAAATTACTTGAGGTTTCCGATTCGGAATTAAGAGGAGATAATACTATGGGAGAAGTTTTCTTCAAAAGGTTCACTTTCAATCAACTTTTAGAGCACTGGGTAATGATCGGGACTTTCATGCTCCTTGTAATCAGCGGAATGCCCCTTAAATTCCCTGACGCCTGGTGGTCTCCGGTAATCATAAATTTACTGGGCGGATTTGAAATGAGGACTCTTATACACCATACTGCCGGTACTGGAATGGTTCTTCTGGGGATATACCATGTTGGATATCATATTTTTGTTGATAAGGAACCATTGCTTGAGCGCAAAGTGTGGCCTACTTTAACAGATGTAAAGGATTTCTGGCAGACAATACTATTCTACGTCGGAAAGGCAGAACATCCGAAGTTCGGAAGGTACAGCTGGAAGGAAAAATTCGATTACTGGGGTGCCTTCTGGGGAATGGTGATGCTCTGTGTTACCGGACTTATCATGCTGTTTCCTTTTGTTGCTATGGAATATATTCCCTATGCATATGTGCACCTGTCAACCATCATTCATACAGACGAGGCGTTACTGGCAACCCTGTTTATTTTCATAGTCCACTGGTGGAATGTTCATTACAGCCCTGAGGTTTTCCCGATGTCAAAAGCATGGATTACGGGCAACCTCTCAGAGGAGCAGATGAAACATGAACATCCGCTTGAGTATGAAGAGATAATGAGACAGATGAATGAAAAGAGCGAGAAAATTACATTTAATAGATAATTTTTTTAAGTTTCATGTAGATGGGTAGATAGTATAAGGTTGAGGTGGTGTATTCGGGTATCCGTGAGAATCTGACAAAATCAGGTTAAGGCTGCTCCCAAAACCAGTCAAAATAAAAAAGAAAAACGTACCCGCAAGAAAGGGTACTGTTTTATCAATTACTTTCCTGTTTTGCCACTGGCTACTCCAGTGGCATGGCAATCTGCACAAAACTTGGGTTCGTGGCAATCGCTGCATACCTTGCCTATCAAAACCTGTGTCTTATGCGTTTTCAACCAGTCTGCAGGATGCTCATTGCTATGGCAGGTTGCGCATAGATTCTCCTTTATCGTGGGAGTATGCTTTACATCAGAATGACAGTTATAACAGGCAATCTTGTTGTTCGTTACATGATTCTTATGCACGAATGCGAAATCATCGTATTTGTCCACCCTTTCCCTGATATTATGGCATGAATAGCATTTATCCTTCGGGACTATGTCGTTAGCGCCTGTTGAAACGTTTGTATGGCAGGTCAGGCATACATAACCCCGGTTCAGATGGCTCGTATGATTAAAGTTCGTATAATTCCGGTGCATTTCTTTTGGAGGCCCATGACAGGATGGACATCCAGATATCGAGGTATTACCGGCCACGTCCCTGAAATGACAGGTAAAACAGGTTGAAGTGGTCACAACAATATGTCCGATATCATTTCTGGCAATGCCTGGATGGCATTGATTGCACGATGGATCAGATACAGACTGGTGCTCTTTCATACCGATGACAAGCATGGAATGACAGCTTGTGCATGTCAGACCGATTCCTCTCTTGGGTTGAAGCAGATGGTTCTTGTGGCTGAAATTGACGCCTGTATACGGTATATCTGAGGAAAATATACGCTTTTCATGGCAGATAAGGCAGTTTTTATCCATCACCCTTGCATACAATTTCCCTGAATATTCTTCAACTGTGGTTTCATAACTGTAAAATTGCATAAGCCCATTAATCTTGCCTTTTAAATGTCCAATCAACCCCGGTTCATAATGGCATTCAACGCATCGGACATCATTATGGGAAGAAGTTCGCCATGAGTCGTAATACGGTCTCATTATATGGCAATTCTTTCCGCAAAATGCAGGATTTTCTGTGATTTCCAGCATTTTTTCTGTGGCAACAAACATCACGGAAAGAAGGACAATCAATACAATTACGATTGACAGCTTATTTCTTGAAATCCAGTTCTTGACTGCAGCCTTAATAGAAATCTTATCCATTGGAGTCACTCACCGTTTTCTGAATAAGTATAACACTGCAAATATTCCTATTGCCATGATAATCCCAAAACCAGGCGTGCGCGGCGGTACGGTTGGTTCAACGCCCGATGTTTTATATTCAGCCTTTTTGGCAGAATCAATCCCGCCCTGTATTTGCCTGTCAAAATCCTTAAGATTAAACGCATGCCATAAATAGGGAATATCGTTCATTACTGACGTTGCTTTATCCAGGTCAAGCTGTGCCGATGAGACATCTTTTCCACTTGCTTTTGCTTCCTCGACCGCTTTTCTGGCTTTAATTACTTCATCCTGGAATTCATTGGCTTTTTCAAGGGCGCGTTTTGCATCCTGCGGGACACTCGCCGTTGCTATCTGGTCTTTGGGGTTATGGCAAACACTGCAAAGTGGAATGAGCTCGGACGCTTTAAGTACCTTAAAAGTATGAG
>JAPZAN010000184.1 GCA_027460605.1 Candidatus Methanoperedens sp. | reverse complement strand
TCCAGCCCACAAAAACAGCCTTTGCTGTCATAGAAGCGCTTGAGAAATATGCTGAAACCATCACAAAACCCGAAATGACGAGTAAACTCGAACATGATATGGATGAAATATCAGATGGGAAAATTACAGAGGATTACGTGATTAAAGAATCCAGGGACATGCTTGATGAAGTATTCAAGGACATGTCCAAAAATAAAGAACTCATTTCAGAGTCTTTAAGGAACGGGCTATATGAGGACAGGATTATAGGGGTATGCCAGAAATGTTCATCCGACCTCTTAATCCGCAAATCCAAAAAAGGCTCGCGGTTCATCGGATGTTCAGGTTATCCGAAATGCGATTTTACGCTCCCTCTTCCCAAAAGCGGACAGATTGTGGTGACTGATAAGCAATGCAAAGAACACGGGCTATATTTTATCAAGATACTGAACAAAGGAAAGCGCCCGTGGGAAATCGGATGCCCTCATTGCAATTTCATTGAATGGCAGAAGAAACTTGAAGAGGAAAAAAAGAATCAGGCTGGAAAAGAGAATACTAAATAAAACTTAGTTGACTATATTTATACTATAAAAACAATTAAACTTTATAAATGATATTCTCTGAATTAGTCATAGCTTACGGTTTACCGGGTCTTTTCCTTATCGCCCTCATTTCATCCATAATCCCGATACCAACCGAACCGGTAATTTTTACATTACTTAAAATAGGAGAAAACTCCGAAATAATATTAATAACATTGGTAATAGGATCGATATTAGGCGCATTTATTGGGTATCTTGTAGGAATGTACGGTCTTCGAAAAATAGTCATGTTCCATAGCATGCAAAAAGAAAGGCAGATACAGCTGCACTTTCGTAAATACGGAGCTCTTTACCTTCTGGTTTCCCCATGGATTCCTTTTGTAGGGGATCTCGCCCCGATGGTAGCTGGAAGAGAAAACTATGAATTAAAAAGATTCTTGATAGTAATTTCAGCAGCAAAGTTGATAAAAAGCATCGGGATAGTATATCTTTCGATAGAAGCGATTGAGTGGTGGGCTGTATTTGTAAAATAGGTGCGAATGTTATTTATATAAACATGGATATTACAGTTTACAAATGCATACACTTATTATATGTATTGACAGGGATAACGATCTCGGGGAGAAGGCGGGCGTTCCAAGCCCGATAATAGGCCGCGCCGCAAACATCGATGCTGCCGTAAAACTGGCTTCCACAGACCCGGAAGATTCTGATACCAATACCATATTCGGTGGAATAAATTTATTTGACAGATTGATTCTGGAGAATAAGGATTTGGAAGATAATGACATTGAGATAGTTTCAATAGCAGGAGACAAAAAAGTCGGGGTTGTTTCTGACAGGAAAATCTCAGAGCAGCTTGATAAGATTCTTCTGCAACTAAAACCCGAAAACGCCATCCTTGTCTCAGACGGCGCTGAAGACGAATCCGTGCTCCCCATCATCCAGTCCAGGATAAAAGTCGATGCTGTTCACAGGATAATCGTAAAACAGCATGAAAACCTTGAAAGCACATACTATATAATCAAAAAAGCGTTTAACGACCCCAAAATCTCGCATACATTTTTCGTGCCTATTGGCCTGGTATTTCTCATTTATGCCATTTCATTGTATTATGGCAATCCCGGGGCTGCGGTTATGGCTATAACTGCTGCAATAGGGATTTATATGCTCTACCGCGGCACGGGTCTTGATGATATCATTGATGGTTTCAGGGCGTCTATGATGAACTCTCTCCACGGCGGAAAAATTACGTTTGTAATGTATCTCGCAGCCATAATATTGTCTTTGATCGGGACAGTACGCGGCGGAATTCAAGTATGGGATTATTATAATCAGGAGATAATGGTCGGTTATTTGATTCTTCTTATGGGTTTTATCAACGCTTCGATAGGGTGGTACGTCCTTGCCGGAGTCCTGATCAACACAGGGAATATAATTGACCGCTATCTTGCAAAAGAAAAAATCGGAAGGTACTGGTCGCATCCTTTTTTTATACTCGCGGGAGGAATTTTGTTCTGGGCAGGCAGCACTTATATCCTGGTCATAAGTGCAGCTCTTGGTTGGCCAATATTCAATAACGGGCGAGAGTTCTTAATCAGCACGGTTGGAATTGCAGTTTTAATAGCAGTTACAGGGGCGTGGATTTCCACAAAATCAGCCAGGAAACGGCATCCCGGCAAAAAACCCTGAGTGTGACAAAACCCCTTTCTATGCTTTTAAAAAACTAATCGTTGTTATGCCTTTCCACGGCTTCATCCAGCGTCAATTCCCCTTTTGCAACCCTTCTGGCAAGAATCCGTGGAATGGTGAGGCGTCCGTTTGAGTATTCCCTGCTTGATTCCTGGATAACCCTGACTTCGCCCAAAGAAGGCTCTATATACTGTTTCCCGACATTTTTCCCGGGAAGCCTGGCGATATTTATTGCTGCTATGATATCTGATATTACCTGACCGTGCACGCCTTTTCCAAGATGCGGCGTCGTTCCTGTCTCGTCAACCATTTCCACCTCAAGGCCAAGGTCAAGGAGCCCGTTAATCAATTGCGACCGTATTAGTCTTGCCCCGTGTCCTATCCTGATAATGATTTTTTTATTCTCGTATTCCCGCATAATCCGTTTTACGAGAGGGCAGACTTCGCCCACGGAAACATGATGCACAGAAACCGTTTTATTGTTTCCCAGCACTGCAACGCCAGGATATTTCCCGGGGTCAATCCCGATTATTATCTGTTCAATATCCTCCCCGAATAACATGTAAAATGCTTTATCCAGGGCGGCATGAGGTCTTCCGTCTGCGAATATCATCTTATCGCGGTCAAAAATAATTTTTTCAGACTCGTTTTCCGTGGTAATGACTACGCCAACATGCGCTGGAATGGGATGTCCGGGATTGAGAACAAGCAAATCCAGTTTACGGCCACGCGCCTCCTCGATAATTGAGTGGTATACCGGGAAGTCGTCGGTGACAAGGGCTATCTTCTTAAACCTTTAAAGCCCTCCGTTGTAATATTTTCTGGATTGCAATTATATCCTATACAATATTATGGTTTACAGTATATTACCTTTTTCACTCACCGGGTTCACTTTTGGTAACTAACCCCTGTCCTGGAATAAACCTGCCACGCCCTCTTTTTCCGACAATCTCACCGTCCTGCAAAACCACTTCTCCTCTTGAAATGGTCATTTCCGGGAATATCCCATCCATACCGCCAAAAGGTGTCCATCCTGCCTTGCTGTGTAATTTCTCTTTCCGGATTTCCCGCACTTCGCCTACAATCAAAAAGTCAGCATCATAACCGGGAGCGAGAATCCCTTTCTGGATATTAAAAATCCGTGTCGGGTTCTGGCTTGTGACCTCTATCAATCGTTTAAGGGTGAGAAGATTACGCTTAACCGCCATCAACAAAAGCGGCATCATGGTTTCCACTCCGGGTACGCCGGCAGGCGCAGTCCAGATATCGGTCATTTTCTCATGTTCAAGATGCGGCGCATGGTCTGAGGCTACAATCTCAACAGTCCCATCGTTCAAACCTTTCCAGAGACTTTGCTGCGACTGATAATCACGAAGTGGCGGGTTCATTTTACCGAGCGTGCCCAGGCGCCTGTAATCCTTTGTGGAAAGGAAAAGATGATGCGGCGCCACTTCACAGGTGATGTTTCTATTTTCAGCCTTTGCTTTCCTTATGGTTTCAAGGCTTTCGTAAGCGCTTATGTGGCAGAAATGAAGCTTTGTATCTCCGCCGAGCTTGATTGCCTTTTCCACTGCAATTTTTTCAGATAATGCGGGGCGGGATTTTGAGTATGATTCAGGAGCGAGGTTCCCTTTCAGCAAATGAACATATTTTTTTCTTGTCTCCTCATCCTCTGCATGGATGCATGCAACCGCGCCCAGTTCTCCAATAGCCGGGAGCGCTTCTTTCAGTATCCTATCGTTCACATTGAGGGAACCTGT
Organism: Candidatus Methanoperedens sp.; assembly: GCA_027460605.1. GTDB lineage: Archaea > Halobacteriota > Methanosarcinia > Methanosarcinales > Methanoperedenaceae > Methanoperedens. The sequence continues at coordinate 1,720 of JAPZAN010000184.1, read as the reverse complement.
CGATTCAGCCATGAATATCTCCCCGAATGCTGTGGCTCCGAGTTCCCAGAGGCTTTTAAGGGATTCCAGATTGACGGTGACGCCTGCATTGATCCCGTAATCGATTATGGATTTTTTCGCTTCTTTTTTCTTTTTCTTGAAGGAATCGGCGTCTATCGTGGGGGGAATCGTATTTGGGTGGTCGATTACGGTGGTAACGCCGCCCGCCGCCGCAGCGCATGACCCCGTGTACCAGTTTTCTTTTTTTGTCATCCCGGGGTCGCGAAAATGAACATGAACATCAATTGCGCCCGGCAGCACCAGCGCCCCTTTTGCGTCGATTACCTGATTGACTTCTTCAGTGCCCACTATTTTCCCAATTTTTGAGATTTTGCCGTTATCCACAGCTATTTCCGCAGGCTGGATGGCATCGCTGATGAAAATCCGGGCGTTCTTGATTACGAGGTCGGGCATGGTTGGTACTTAATTGTACTGGGGGTTTAACTATTTTAGGTACTTATTGCCCTTCTACCTGCATATCGCTTTCAATCATCCCATCACGCATCGTAATCACCCGTTTAGTCTGCGCCGAGACGGCGGTATCATGCGTCACAATAAGTATAGTCTGCCCTTTTTCAGCCAGTTCCTTCAGGAGAGCAACTATCATGTCCCGCGTCTTGGTATCAACTTCCCCTGTCGGTTCATCAGCGAGGATGATCGCTGGATGATTCGCCATCGCCCTCGCAATTGCCACGCGCTGCTGCTCGCCTCCGGACAACTCCGACGGCTTATGTTTCATCCTGTCACGAAGCCCCATCTGGGTAAGAAGTTCCACAGCCCTTTCCTTTCGCCTGCTTTTCGGGACTCTTGCAAAACGCATTGCAATATCCACATTTTCAAGCGCCGACAGTGTGGGTATGAGATTGAAATGCTGGAACACGAAACCGATTTTCTCACGGCGGATTACAGGGGCTTCCCTGTCGCTTGCTTTTGTGACTTCGATGCCGTTTATAAAAACGCTGCCGCTTGTGGGTTTGTCAAGAAGCCCTATCATAGAAAGGAATGTGGATTTCCCGCTGCCTGAAGGACCCACTATGCTCAGGAACTCACCTTTTTGAACGTCAAAGCTCACGTCACTGAGGGCATGCACCGGGATTTTACCCTGCATATATGTTTTTGAAAGATTCCTCACACTCAGTATTGGTTCATCCATATCGCGTATCTATCTCCTATTACTCATAACGCAGCGCCTCCATCGGGCTCATTTTTGCCGCCCTGTAAGCCGGATATGTTCCCGACAGCACCCCGAGCAGGGTCGCAAAGACAATAGCTATTACAAGAAGCCGTGGGGTGATCGTAAAAAGTGTCGTGCCGCGGGAAGCAAGGAAATCATTCAGATAATACACAAGGACTTCGCCGCCTAAAATCCCGAATATTCCGCCGAGTATCCCCATGAGAGCCGCTTCACCCATGGTCATCAAAAGTATGTCTTTTGTCTCGGCGCCAAGAGCCTTCATAAGCCCGAACTCCTTTGTTCTCTCCGAGACCGACATAAGCATGGTGTTCATGACGCTCAATCCACCGATTATGGCTGCAAGGACTGCCGCGCTTATGGTTATCAAACTGAAAACGACAAGCGACTGCTCAATCTGTTTCTTCAGTTCAGCCGGTGAAAAAGTCGTAACCTTTTCAACGTTTAACGCTATCCTTTTTGCAAGGTCTTCAGGATCTGTGCCAGGGT
>JAPZAN010000183.1 GCA_027460605.1 Candidatus Methanoperedens sp. | reverse complement strand
CCTGATGCAAGTTATGAGACTCTTGCTTGCTACTTCTACAACTGGTTTTTTGAAACTTTTCTGTGCTTTTACAAGGGGTACGATTCATCTCATGCTTGAAAGCATGAGGGTTCTCTACCCCTTGACCCCATTTGACTAAGGGCACATTCTTTTAGCAATATATACATTTAATGAAAGCGGTGTGAAAGTAATATTTCAAGGGGCACGATTCATCCATTCGACAAGTCGGGTAGTCTTCTCTGCCCCTTGACCCCACGTTATAAAATCAAAAAATTTTTAAAATTATGCGATACTTATTTTAGAAATCAATTTAATGAAGTCATTTGCAAACAATCATGTCAAAAATTTCAATCCTGGGTATTGAGGGAACTGCATGGAACCTGAGCGCTGCGATTGTTGATGAGGATGATGTGATTGCGGAAACCACGGCCACATATATGCCCAAAACAGGCGGCATCCATCCGCGCGAAGCAGCGCAGCATCATGCAAATCATATCACCGAAGTGGTAAGGGAAACCCTGAAAAAAGGCAAAAGTGAAATAAGCGCAGTGGCTTTTTCACAGGGACCTGGGCTTGGCCCATGTCTTCGCACGGTCGCTACGGCTGCAAGGGCGCTTGCATTATCACTTGATGTCCCTCTTATCGGAGTCAATCACTGCATCGCGCATATCGAGGTGGGAAGGTGGAAAACACCAGCGAAAGACCCTGTAACCCTTTACGTCAGCGGCGCAAATTCGCAGGTGCTGGCGTACAGGAAAGGTCATTACAGGGTATTCGGGGAAACGCTTGATATCGGGATTGGGAATGCCCTTGACAAATTCGCACGCTCGGTAGGATTGCCGCACCCCGGAGGTCCAAAAGTCGAGGAGCTTGCCAGAACAGCAACAAAATACATTCCGCTGCCCTACACAGTAAAAGGCATGGATTTTTCTTTCTCAGGATTGACGACAGCCGCGCAGGAATCTGTGAAAAAATATACATTGCCTGATGTCTGCCATTCATTCCAGGAAACAGCTTTTGCGATGCTGGTCGAAGTGACGGAACGCGCGGTTGCGCATACCGGGAAGCGGGAGGTTCTCCTTGCAGGCGGCGTTGGCGCAAATAGCAGACTTCGCGAAATGCTTAAAATAATGTGCGAGGACAGGGGAATCGAGTTTTATGTACCCGAGAAGCGGTTCATGGGTGACAACGGCGCCATGATAGCGTATCTTGGCCTCTTGATGTACAAATCAGGATACAGGACACCAATTTCCGAGTCAAAAGTCAATCCAAACTTCAGGCCTGATGATGCGGTGGTGACATGGCGATGAGCAATGTTACTCCGAAGGCAATAATAGCAAGCGGCGCCGAGGCGGTGATAGCGCTTGAAGGAAATACGATAATCAAGACCAGGATAGAGAAACGCTACAGGTTGAAAGAAATCGATGAGAATATCAGGAGGGAGAGGACAAAAACCGAGGCAAGGCTGATTTCCGAAGCGCGAAGATGCGGCGTTCCCACGCCGATAATAAGGGATGTTACCGATTTTGAAATCCGGATGGAGTATATCGAGGGAACGGCGCTTAAAAATATTGTGAACCCCTCGCTTTCCGAAGAAACCGGGGAGCTTATCGGGCGCCTTCATACATGCGGGATTATTCACGGCGACCTTACCACGTCCAACATTTTGTATAAGGATGGAAAGCTATTCCTGATAGATTTTGGTCTTGCCTATCTTGATAAAACTCTGGAAGCGAGGGGCGTAGATATACATGTGCTTTTCCAGACGTTTGAGAGCACGCATGAAAACCACGAAGGGATTATTGAGGCTTTTAAGAAAGGTTATGCCATGACCTTCAAGGGTGCTGAGGAAGTACTGGGAAGGGTAAAGGAAATTGAGTCGAGGGGGAGGTACGCATGAAGAAAGGGTATTTACAGGGTTTCAGGTAGGTTACCAACGATAGAATATTATAACTTTGTAAGACCACACCAATCACTTAAAGGTAAAACCCCAGCAGAAGTAGCAGGCTCAACTAGCCATATCGAAAATGGATTGAGAGATTTAATAGACTTGGCAATTAATTATAAAATTCATAAACTGAATAGTTTTCAGTAAGCTTTTTCATAATAGGAGCAAGTTTCAGAACATCCACATAGAGACATTTTATTTATTCTACAATTAGGAATATTCATAAATATTTTTTGCCCTTCTCCAAGTTCAGTAATATCATTCTTTGAATATCCAAAACCGTTACAATCTTCTTTTAAAATCATTTATACCTCTTAGTGTGTAATCATTTCGATAAGATATATAGCTATCTTAATGTAATTATTAATATTATTAATATTAAAAAAAAATTATATATGAATGTATAACTATATCTATGAGAGCGACTGTTAGTACAAAGCCCGATATATTAAGCTTGTGGGGTTGTGAGCATTAGAACCCAAAATTCAACAGACTTTTCTACTGGGTTCAGGAATAATTCCCTTGAATTACTTTCAGGGGCCTAATCAAAAGGTGAAATAAATGGAATTTAAAGAAATAAGTATACCGGAGGGTATCGTCCAGCAAATTGATCATGAAGGGCCGTTTGCTGGCATCACGGTTGATGTGGGAAATGCAGATATTGTCTATCCCAATGTCAATCTTGATGTGTCATATGAAGATACGCTTGAAGTTATAGAGAAGACAATGGGGTATGTTCCTGTTTTCATGAGATCTCTTCCCAAAAAAGTACTCATCCATAACTGGTCTTCATGGAAGATGGTTGATGAAATAAACATGGAAAGAGCAAGATACCTGCTAAGTACCGACGAAATGTTAGAAGAAATGCTGAGCGGAACACAGGGGTAAGTTGACCACACATGGATATATTTGATGTATTGACAGCAATTTCAAAAAGAAAGATGGCATTCATGCATGCAGGTGTGGACGAAAATGAAGCCTTAATCAAGGCTGAATTTGATGTATCTAAAGATTATCACATATCGCTGCTTGATATCGAGAAGTTGGTGGGTTGAAATTCAATCATACTGAACTGGTTAGATAAAATAGATTAAAAAATAGGTTAGAAAGGAGAATTAATATGGTTAAAAAATCTGAAGAAAGAAAAGATATACACGAAGAGAAAAAGAATAGTTTCAAAACTTCCGAAGACAGCTACACAGCCGTTTCAAAAATGTGGGAAGATTCCTACTTAAAGCTATACAAGCCCTGGTTCGAATCCACAGAAGCGCTTTTCGGGAAGGCGTTCGAACTCTCAAAGGATGCTGCACCGGAAACATATAAGGAATTTTATGGTGAATGGGTGAAAACGTCCCAGAACAGCTTCGGTAAATTTTATCAAATCCCGACCCTGGAATCTAATAAGGAAACATTTGAGAAACTTCTGGTTAGCGCAGAGGAATCGAATAAGATATACAGTTCATGGATTGCCGAATTAGATGAGAATTCCAGGGCGACCCGCGAAGTACTCCAGGGCGAAGCAGATCCTGCAAAATATAAAGAAGTCTATGATATGTGGATCAAATCCTATGGAAAAATGCTTAACGAGCTTCTTACACTGCCATTGCGGCAAAATATGAAGGATATCTTTGAGAATATCACAGGAACACCTGATATATATTCAGAAGCCTTTGAGCAGATATCAAAAATATGGAAAGATTCATACGCAAAGCTATACGTGCCGTATACTGACTCCATGCTGAAGCTTTCTATGAAATCAGCAGAGATCTCCCGGGGGAATGCGAGCCCTGAAGCCTATAAAGAATTTCATACCTTATGGATGAATACATATCAGGAGCTCTATGGCAGGTTGTTTGATACCCAATCCATGCGGCCTTCAAAGGAAATATTAGAATATTTCGTGCGCAGCGAAAACGTTAATCTGAACCTCTACAAGTCCTGGATAGCCACCCTTGAAAAACTGTCACAGAAAGCTAAGGAACTATCAGAACAGAGCGCAGATCCGGAGGCACATAAAGAATTTTACAATCTCTGGGCAAAATCGTATGAAAAGGCATTTGATAACTTCTTTGAGAACACGCCCACGTTCAGCCCGTTTAAGGAAATCATGGAGCCTGTGAAGAATGCAGCCAAGATATACACAGATACATTTAGCAACATGTCAAATATCTGGGCAAAATCGTATCACACCTCCAAAGACGCGGTTTAAATATGGAAAAATCCAGTTTTGAATCCACCCAGGAATTTTTTGACCTGTGGTTAAAGACCTACGAAGCCACCACGGGCAGGATAGTCGAAATGCCTGCCCTGGGTCCGGCACGTGAGAAATCTGAAAAATTGATGAAGGGTTTCTCTACCTCTGTTAACCTTTATGCAGCCTGGATGGATTCGACTGCGAATTTCCAGAGCGTATTCCTGGAAGCCATGCGCAGGTTACGTGAAAAGATGGCAGCCGGGAAGGAGGGAGAACCCAATCTTGATAATAAAGATTTATACAAGCTCGGGATTGAGACGTATAGCGAGACCTTCAAGGAATTCATGAAATCCGGCCACTTTGCATCGGACATGGGGAAATTGAATTCGCATTTAATGGATTTTCAAAAATACAACAGGGAAATGCTTGAAGAGAATTATCTTAAACCGATGAATCTCCCCACAAAGACGGAAATCGACGAGATAAATAAAGAGTTGTATTCTCTTAAGAAAACAGTAAAGGAACTAACAACCCAGATCAAAACTCAAGAAGAGAAAAAATAGGGTTTTGGGTAAGGAGATGCCATGAACGGACTTATTTTAATTGAAGATTTTGAAAAATTCAAACACGGGATGGAAATATTCCTGATGCCCCCCGATTTTTCGGTTGGAACAACGCCTTCGGATATCATTTATACCGAAGATAAGATGACACTTCTCCATTATATCCCAACCGTGGAAAAACCACATCCAGTTCCAATACTCATAGTGTATGCGCTTGTGAACCGGTACTATATTCTGGATCTACAGCCTGATAAGAGCGTTATAAAGAAGCTTCTGGATGAAGGTTTTGATGTCTATATCATTGATTGGGGATATCCATCAGGTTCAGACAGATACCTCACACTCGACGATTATGTGAACGGTTATATAAATAATGCTGTGGATAAAATTAAGGAGCGGTCGGGATTGGATAAGATCACGCTTCTGGGTGTATGCCAGGGCGGAACTTTTTCTGTAATGTATGCCGCACAGCACCCTGAAAAGGTAGAAAACCTGGTTACTTTAGTGGCTCCTGTAAATTTTGATTCTGATACAGGTCTTCTTCACATCTGGGCAAAGAGCCTGGACGTGGACAAAATTGTGGACTACTATGGAATAGTGCCAGGGGATTTCCTGAATGGGGGATTCCTTCTCACAGACCCGTTCCGGCTTATGATTGATAAGTATGTAGGTCTGTTCGATAGAATCGAAAGCTGCCAGGATGATACCGAATGCCAGCTACGTAATGAAGAAACCATCAAGAACTTTCTGCGAATTTGACCACCTCGTTCCGAATGAGGCAAGTAAACCTCTGAATGATGCGGTATCAAGTTCAGATAAAGAAATGCTCGTCTTCCCGACCGGGCATATAGGAATATTTGTGGGCTCAAAATCCCAGAAAGAGGTCTGTCCTAAAATTACTGAGTGGCTAAAGCCGAGATCTCTCGGGGGAAACAAAGGGGAGAAGCCTGAACAACAAAAAAATGGCCGCAAGGCACGGAGAAAATAAAATGAGACTTGAAAATAAGGTTGCAATCATTACAGGAGCAGGAAGCGGTATTGGAAAAGAGACGGCACTCCTGTTTGCAGAAAAAGGTGCTAAAGTTGTTGTCGCCGACGTAAATGTAAAGGGCGGTGAGGAAACAGTAGCACATATCAAGAAAAATGGAGGCGAGGCGTTTTTCTTCAAATTAGATGTGACCAACAGGGAACAATCTAAACAGATGACTAAAGAAATTCTGGAGAAATATGGCAGAATAGATGTTTTGATAAATAATGCAGGCATTGTCCAGGATGCCTTTTTATCAAAAATGACTG
>JAPZAN010000182.1 GCA_027460605.1 Candidatus Methanoperedens sp. | reverse complement strand
CTACCTTTGCCCATGTGTGATCTTTAGTATAATACAGCTCATCCGGAAGATTATATCCCTCTATTTCGACCATATTTTTTCCTCATTTAATTCGTTAATAGCATTGTCATATATAAACTTAATTATCGGCATACCGTTCGCGCTCTTTTGCGATTAATCCGGTATAATATTCCACAGCGTCTTTTACTTTCATGACCCGGCAAAGCTCTCCTTTTATTTTTACGAGCCATTCGCTGTACGGGTTCCCGTTGATGATGTTGGGGTCTTCCCAGAGTTTTTCATTGATTCCCGTGACCTCGGCGTCGAACGGGAGGGATATCTGCGAGACCGCTTTTATGGTTTCATACGCCACCAGCATGTCCCCTTTTTTGACTGATTCCCCGATTTCAGGCAGGTCTATGTGCACGATTCCTTTGGAAAGGGACTGGCCAAGTTCCGTTATCCCTATGAGTATCTCGCCCTTTTCCGGCTTTAGCCATACGTGATTTTTCATGTAATACCGATCATCCGGGAATTCAAACTCATAAGCCTTCATGTTGCTTACAATTTGAAGAGAGGTATAAAATACTTTTGCAGCGCAATGGGTGTAAAATCCTTTGGTGTTGTAAATCGAAAAGCAAAATTAGCCACCGAGACACGGAGGTCACAGAGTTATTATTTCTCTGTGTTCTCTGCGCCTCCGAGGCTAATATTTTTCGTCAAAAACCAAACTATTTTACAGTCCCGCAACACATAGGAATCCTCAGGAACGAAATGGAATGATACCAAAAGCAGTGATTTTCGACATGGACGGCGTGCTTGTAGATTCGATGCCATATCATGCGGATGCATGGAAAACCGTTTTCGCCGAAGTTGGTATCCATATCAACCGGGAAGATATCTATGACATCGAGGGGTCAAATCATGAAGGAATAATCAGGCTTGTATTCAGGAAGGCAGGGAGAACCCCGACACATGAGGATTTCAATGTGCTTGCAAATAAGAAAATGGAGATTTTTACAAAAACCAATAAAGTAACCGTGTTCCCCGGAATATATGAATGTCTTGAATTATTGAAAAACAAATGCCTTCTCGGGGTTGTGTCGGGTTCTGACAGGGCTGTGGTCATGGGGCTACTTCTTCGGTTTTTCCCGAACACATTTGACGCTGTGGTATCTGGAAATGATGTGAAGGAAGGGAAGCCATCGCCTGAGCCGTACCTGAAAGCTGTTGGGATGCTTAAATTAGAAAAAGATGAGTGTATCGTTATCGAGAATGCGCCGCTGGGCGTGGAATCTGCAAAGAGGGCGGGTTTGTTCTGCATTGCGATTCCCACATACGTTGAGGCGCACAGGTTGAAAGGGGCGGATGTCGTGCTTGAGACTCATGGTATGCTGAAGGAATATATAGAACGTTTATTCTTTGAACGATGAAGGTTGTGTAGAAAATGGCAAAATGTAATCACATCCTCATCCGCGACATCCCTCTTTTCGGGTGCATCGCCTTCGGCATCATCGACCGCG
>JAPZAN010000181.1 GCA_027460605.1 Candidatus Methanoperedens sp. | reverse complement strand
GCTCCTCGCCACGCGCGCTATACTTTCAACAGGAGGAAAAGTGGGTCCTACGACGCCAATCTTGAGCATAGTGACAGCTTGCTCGTTTTCCTATTAAGCGTTTTGGAGACGATGATCGATCGCGTCTGAGAGCGTGCGGCATGCAGCATGCAGATTTTCTCTTATTGGATCTATCATCTTGCGCGCGTAATGAGCGAGATCCTCCGGCGATTAACAACGCCCCAAATTGGAGCAGTTGGCGCAAACGAAGCTTGATTTGAGAAGTCGAACGTGGGAGAGTTGAATTCGAACACGTATTCACTGGCAAAATCCTTTGCCTCCTTGGTGCGTACTCTCTTTTAGTAAAGATGTTAATCAGATATACTCCAAGACTTATGTACAGCGCACTCTAATCTTCCGCATCTCAAGGAGAGAGCTTGAATGCTGAAGCGTGTTTTCTTGGCATTAGTTATGGCTCCAGTGTTGCTTTTGGCGATTTTTTTGTACATTGTTGGTGAACGGAAAGCGTGCGCATAATCAAAGTTGCTAGTCTAATGTTCCTACGATTTTGTTATAGACCATGATTTGGATAAGCCATCTTGTCCTGCTTTCTCATTGCATCGTTATCTAGCAGCTTCTTCAAAGCTTTACCTACATCTTCCAATCCTTGCTTCTTGAGAACCCCGTATTTCGGCACTCCGTTCTCATCCCAGCCAATCTCCCTGTAGTATTGCTGCAAACGTTTCCTCACACTATTTCTGTCAGGAGCTTTCCCCTTGTACGGACCCGAGGGCAATGGCTCATAGAATCTGCTTGGGTTGTCATCATGAACTCTAGGGTTCCACTTCAAATCCGGTCCTCCTAAAAGCAACAATGCCCGTTGCATCTGCAGTGTTTTCAACCCGCCGCCTTTTCCCCAGCTTTCACGCGTCAATTCTAGACCGGTTACAGCATTGTAAAAGTCAAACTTCAAGCTTCTAGGCAAACCAAAGCCGCCACTAAAATTGCAGCAGATCGCTGAATCGTTGAACACCGACCATACCTCACCTACAATGCCGTCCACGGACAAGTCGGTCATCGACGTGTGATCGCCACATTGAACTGAACACGCATACCCAATGTCGTTTGAGAAGTCTCTGCCACTACGAATTCCATGTGCGCCTATCCCGATGCCTTTGCTCTGAACTGCATATTGCAGCACGCTTTTGCCTTTCATCTTCCCTATTTTCAACGCTGCCCTATACGTGCCCTCAGCCAACAAGTCGCCAATTCCTTCCCTCAAGGCAATCTTCTTAGCTAGCTTGGCAAAAGCTTCAGTATTCCCCCACTTCAATTCTAAGCCGTCCAGATCATCCTTGGACAAGATGTCTCTTTGGAACAGTTCAGCAGCAAAACCCATAACGTTGCCCGTCTGAATCCCGCATAATCCGAGATCATCAGCCAGTGAAGACATAAACACATTCTCTTCGGGAACGAAAATGCCCAAATTAGGACCCAGATAAGCTTCCATCTCATAATCAGGATTGTCAG
>JAPZAN010000180.1 GCA_027460605.1 Candidatus Methanoperedens sp. | reverse complement strand
AAAATTCCCATAGATGTTATAAATCTGGAAAGTTCTGAACAAAAGAAAAATTTAATCCAACTTCTAATATTGGTGTACTCTATATTGCTGGGTTTATCAGCTCACCTTTTTGATTTGCTGAAAGTTAGCGAAAGAACCTTTTACGGGCTGGCAATAACTTTTCTTTTTTATGCAATTTTATATTATATTATTATACAAAAAGAAGAGTCTTACAATAAAATGAAAGATATTAAATATTATCTATTTATATTGTTTATATTTGGTATCTCATTTTTAATTTCATTGAGTTTCTCTTTGTTCTTAACAGCTTTCTTTCTCATTGCGACAACTCCAGAATCAACTGCCGTACCAATGAACACTGTTATCAACACCTATACCAACCTTACATTTGTGATGCTGGCGGCACTGATGAAAAAGGATAAATGGACAATTGTCTTATTTTATATTCTTATGATTATATTTTATTTTTGGTTCTCCTATAACCTAAACAGCTTACATCATTAAAATATTGACACTACTAATACAATCTCCAATGAATCCTTTCTTTCTTTTTACCCTTAACCAAATATCCCCTTTTATGTAATGATTGTAAGTTCTTATCTGCTGTCTCCCAAGCCACTTTTATTCTATCCGCAAGCTCATTTGTTGAAAACCAATTATTAGGCTGCCTTCGCATTACGGTTATTATTGCCAGTTCGACAGTGTTGAACCTTACATTTAGAATCCATCCTTGGAATAAAACCTCATGCCAAAATGTTCGCATAGGCCGCTTTCGCATTGTGCATCGAGCCTCCGTTCACAGTGGGAATGCGTCAGGAGTCTTATCGCCATATCATGTTTCTCGCAATACGGGGAGACTATCATTTTATTCCTCCTTGATTTAACGATATGATTTATTTGAATTAATCGTTAACAATGAGGATATGAAACCTATCCTATATAATATTTATCCTTATATATATTATTCTAATTATCATCATAACCATAGGATTTTCCCGGATAAAAATCTACCAGCGTGAACCGAATCTTTCACGGAAAACAAGCTCATTGAGGTTTTTCCTCTCAGAAACCCTTGTTTTATTTACCGGATGACCGAGAGCCACCACAGCCATTAATTCATGCGACTCCGGCGCTCCAAGGACTTCATTTACCTTCTCTTTATTTTTCAAAATCTCACCAAGCCATACCCCGCCAAGCCCCATTGAATGAATCGCGAGCAGCATGTTCTGGATGCAGGCTCCGATGGATTGGACGTCCTTGGTGTAATGATACATATGGTCTTTATCAAGAAAAACCACGATGAGGACAGGCGCATTTTTTATTGTCGGCCCATATTCGGTAAGTACTGATAAATTCACTTTTATATCCGGATTACGTACTATAATAAACCGCCACGCCTGGTTATTTAATCCTGAAGGCGCCCATCTGCCGGCTTCCAAAATCTCCTCTATTGTACTATCGCTTATGTTCTTTTCAGTGAAACCACGAACGCTTCGGCGGGTCTTGATCGCTTCAATGGTTTCCACGATTATCACCCGTACATCTGGGGGTCGGGCGGCTGTGATTGCAACATCGGGATGAGGTTCTCAAGCGATAAAGGAAATACCGCAATTATTTCCTCGCCACATGAGGGGCATTTTTTTGCCAATTGAAGAGGTGTGACATTGATGGTTTCATCATATACGGATTCGGATATGAACGGGCTTAAAACGGGGATAGGCTGTCCGAAATTGAATTCTCCCCCGGCCAGGAAATCGTAGTAAGTGATGCTTTCTGAAAAACCGCATTTGCAGTGAATTTCAATTTTGTTTTTTAAGAACTTATTATTCCTGTTTTTCTGTGATAATGAAATGATTGTATCTTTCATCATACTAAGATTAACCTTCTTGTACTAAATTCCTTCGGATTTTTTTTCAAGATAATAAAATGTTAAAGAACATGTTATTATCGAGAGGGCAATAGTCACCAACGAAACAATTTTGATGCTTCCCTCAGGGATAATGGGATGCGTACCTATGACATAATCAAAAAAGTCAGAGACAAGGAAAAAGGCAAATATCAATAAGTACCGGCCGAGGTTTAACTTTTTCATCTCTTTTAAAAGGGTCATTGCAACAAGAATCATTCCAATGTGCAGTAACACGATAACAAAGCGGAAAGCCCAAGTTTGGGGAGAGAAATAATAATCATAATTCAGGAATAAAACAAAGAGCGTCCATATACCCACTTTAGCGAGGCCGATAAAAGTGAACGCATCAAATGTATCGGAGCGCAAACCGGTTGAATAAAACAACAAAACCAGGACATACATAAACGTGAAAAAGGGGCTGTCTGGCACGAAAAACCATAAATAGACGGGTGTAATTTCAAATTGTCCCAGGTAATAATAAAAACCAAAAAGCGTTCCGATGATGCAGGAAAGCAGAACAAGGAACCTGGCCCTCCGTTCCTTTTTAAACCAGAAGAAGAAATCCAATGTTGCGGTCATGATTCTATTCCATTTTCAACGGCCGGGCAGGCACACCGCCCACAAACCCGGACACATCGCCATTCACAAGAGAATGGGCTGAAACCACGCTGCCGTCTGCGATAGTGACCCCGGGAAGTATGGTGGTATTTGCCCCGATTGTTACGTTTTTTCCTATAACTACATTTCCTATCCTGTACTCACCGACCAGGAATTCATGGCACAGGATCGTTGAATTAAAGCCAATGATGCTGTTTTCCCCAATCTCAATGAGTTCAGGGAAGAACACGTCCATGTTCACTTCAAGCCCCACTGAAACATGCTCGCCTACCTTTATGCCCATAGCTGAATAAAGAAGGTTCTTCAACCGCAGGGAAGGCGAGATACGGGCTATGGACATGCAGACGTAATTGAACGCGACTTTGAGCGGAGATACTATGTCTGACCAGTACCAGAGGGAGTTGTGGACGCCTTTTGAGCTGTATGTTTGGAGATGACGCATTATGCTCATAGATGAGCTTACAGATAAAAAATTTTTGCATCAATGAAGCTGAATAAGTAATTAGAGTTAGAAATCTTAAGATTTTATGAAAAACTCCACACACAAATTACATTCTAAATAGCTATATATGTATTGCGTGAGGAATTAGCTTTTAATGCGACGAACTAATATATTTGAAGAAGTAGAACGCAAAAATGAGGAAAAACGCACAAAAACTCACCAGTATGCCTCATTAGCTATCGGAGCATTTGCAGCTCTAGCGACTTTAACGATTGTAATAATCACCCAAAAATTATTTAATTATGTTATAATAATAATTTTATTAATCATTATGCTGTTAGTACTTATTTCAGGATTCTATGGCGTTACAATTTATCAAATTACAAAGAGCTACTTAGAAAAAAGAAAACACGATGAATTAGCAAAGGTTCACTTTAAAGAATTTAAGATACTTGTATTACAGTTTAGTGACTTTACCAATAATCTTCCAGACGATATTCCATCGATAATGCATTATATCAAGAATACTACCCCTGCGCCAAATCCATTTTTACAAATTAATGTTGTATGGATGAGTTTCATCAAGGAACGTTATCAATATTATACTGGGCGGTTTGATAAATTTGATGGAACTAAGGATAGTTTAGTAGCTTTGGGTAAGGAGTTTGAAAGTATTTTAGATATGTACGATACGCTGTACATAAAAGACCCCGTAAATGCTATAAGAAATATTGGTCAGGATAAAGTTCCAAAACAATATAAAGAATATTTCAATAAAGCTCGATTAAAGTATATTGCTTTCTTAAACGATTACACAAATTTCGCCAAAGTCGCAAATGAAGATTTGAAGGAAAAAGAGGAACATGACGACTTCTTAGGTGCTGGTAACATATTTAGGATATTTAGGGATCATTTTGACTTTCCAGAGGAATTATAAGTCATGCCCCCAATCTTCGAAATAACCCACAAAGCCTGCGCCGGCAGAATCGGGCGCCTTGAGACACGCCACGGGATTGTGGAAACGCCCACAATCATGCCTGTGGTCAATCCCAATATCCAGACCATCAAGCCCGCAGAGCTTCGAAAATTCGGCGCAGAGATTATTATCACAAATTCTTATATCATTTACCGCAAGCCCGAACTCAGGGAGCGCGCCCGCCGCGAGGGGCTGCATTCTCTGATTGGTTTTGACGGCCCTATAATGACCGACTCCGGCTCATATCAATTATCAGTGTACGGCGAGGTGGAAGTAAATAACGCTGAGATAGTGCAATTCCAGCAGGAAATCGGCTCTGACATCGGCGTGCCACTTGACATACCCACTCCGCCCGATGTCCAGCGCGCCCGTGCCGAGGAAGAGTTTGGAATCACATATAAGAGAGCAAAAGAAGCTTTGGGGTTAAAAAAGGACATGCTGTTAGCCGCGCCGGTGCAAGGTTCGACCTATCCGGACCTGCGCGAGCGGGCTGCGCATGAGCTAAGCCTGCTTGATTTTGACGTCTATCCGCTTGGGGCTGTAGTGCCACTTATGGAATCATACAGGTATTCTGACCTTGTGGATGTTATCATGGCATCAAAAAAAGGTCTCTCACCCGCAGCGCCGGTGCATCTTTTCGGTGCCGGGCATCCCATGATGTTCTCTCTTGCAGTCGCATTGGGCTGCGATTTGTTCGATTCAGCCTCGTATGCCCTGTATGCCAAGGACGGGCGGTATATGACCGTGCGGGGTACCTATCATGTCGAAAACCTGCAGTACCTTCCGTGTTCCTGCCCGGTGTGCACATCGCATGATGCAAGTGAATTGATACATAGCGAAAACCGCGAAGAATTGCTGGCGCGCCATAATCTCTATGTGACTTTTGAAGAAATTAGGGAAGTCAAACAGGCGATTAAAGAAGGAAGTCTCTGGGAACTCGTGGAGCAGCGGTGCAGGGCGCATCCGCAGTTGTTAAACGGGCTCAAACGCGCGCTTCATTATTCTGATTGGATAGAGCACCTTCAGCCGGTTTCAAACTCCACATTTTTTTACAGCGGTCCCGAATCGGCGCTACGGCCCGAGGTGCTTCGGCACAGGAAAAAGCTTAAAAACCTGAAGCTTGAAGGCCGGGTGCTTATCAGGACGCAAAGGATTGGTAATGAAGATGATTTTGATTGGGTTCTTGATTTTAAACCGCCGTTCGGTCCGTATCCGCTGGAACTTAAGGAGACTTATCCTTTCAACGCCGAAACAACAGACGAGCCTGACTATGAATCATTGACAGCCGCGCTTCAAAATACGCTTGAGTTGATGGAGTTAAATCCTGATTCCGAGTTCACGCTCGTATTGGATGATTTACCAGAGCATCCGTTAATGAAGGAAATCAAAAATCGCAAATGAACGTCCCGATTTGCGCATCGGGAGGGCGCATCCACGTATGCCCGCAGGCATACGTGTCTATGCATAACGGCGTGCACGACGCCGATGAACGTCCCTTTTAAATATATCTTAAACTCATATTATGCCAGAGCATGAGAGAACAGAAAGCAAAAGTTAAAGCAATAACTCGAAGAAGTGTGAGAATCGATAAAACAGCCGGATTAATCCGCAGAAAGCCAAGAGATTCAGAAAAAGTAAAGATTTTTTGCGAAATAGCGGCGGAAGCTGTTAAAGAAGGGATTATTTTCAAAGGAAAGCGAATAGTGGAGGTTCTTCCTTGGGAAGATTGAGTAAAAAATTTGATTTTTTGGCAGAACTAAGTTCGCATTTTCCGGATAATAAAAAACCAATATTAGTAGGCGGGTCGGCGGTTGAACTG
>JAPZAN010000179.1 GCA_027460605.1 Candidatus Methanoperedens sp. | reverse complement strand
ACCAGAAATGTGATTGACCTCACCTAGTGAGCCTCAAATTTCCTGAGCTTTCCGCCTGCGAACTGCCCTAAAAAATCAGATATCATAAGAAGAGGTATGACAGTCCAGCCAAAACCTGAGAATATTCTCAATAAAAATATAACCGGCACTGGGATATGTACTGCCATCATCCATTGCTTTGAGAATTTTGTGACACTGCATCTCCAATAGCCGAAGGGCAGGTTAATCAAAAACACCACCAGCATTAATTCAATTATAGACATGGTTCTAAACTTCCTATTCTGCCAGATTTCTTTATTGCCCCTTGTTATTCATTTCGATTACGCTTTAAAATTAGAATAAAAAAATACATCAAACTTTAATTTTAAAAAGCGTAAAGTATATAGGTTTACATCGGTTGTAAAGTAATTGACGGGACATATGAGTGCTTTGAGAAATATGAACTCATGGTACTCCCTATTTATAAAACAAAACATGATGAGGAATTCTTGAACATTATTGAACTTGATGATGTATGGAAGATATACAAAATGGGGGAAGTAGAAGTCCCGGCTCTTAAGGGCTTGAGCTTAAAGGTAGCGCCCGGGGAGTTTCTGGCGCTCATGGGGCCGAGCGGAAGTGGTAAATCAACAGCGATTAACATGATAGGCTGTCTTGATATCCCCACAAAAGGCAGAGTGCTCCTTGCAGGTCAGGATATTGCAACCCTCACCGAATTAGAACTCTCCCGGATAAGAGGCAAGAAAATAGGTTTTGTCTTTCAATCTCACAATCTCTATCCAACCCTAACCGCTCTTGAAAATGTCCAGCTGCCCATGAGGGTGCATGAGTTCAGGGAGGCAGAGATATGGAATAGATCAGAGGAACTGCTACAACTTGTGGGTCTTTCTGACCGCGCCAACCACTACCCTTCCCAGTTGTCAGGAGGTCAGAGCCAGAGAGTAGCTATAGCGAGGGCACTCTCAACAAATCCCCTGCTGCTCTTGGCTGATGAGCCAACCGGTAATCTCGATACAGAAGCAGGAAAAGAGGTACTGGATATATTTACACAGCTAAATGAACAGGGCGTCACGGTAGTTATGATCACTCATGATGAAAAAATCGGGGGAAGGGCGAACAAAATTGTAAGAATGATAGATGGAACACTTGCATCATAATCAAATTGGAGTGAATATATGAGTAGTATAATAAGAAAATATATCTTTATTTTGCTGATTTCGCTGCTATTTTTACAGGGTGCATCAGCGGCAATAACTTACCTTGTGACAGACCATGAACCCGTATATCCCGGTGATACTGTCTTTGTATGGGTGCCGATTAAAAATACAGGTTATGGAACATGGTTAAGCGATACTGTCGTGAAGCTTGTTCCAGCGAACAACGCCACTGCAAAAGCCGTACATGTTCTCGACGATGCCGCAGTCATCGGTAACATAGAAGACTGGAATGAGATGCGGACAGCGAAGTTCAAAGTCCATATAGATAAAAATGCAGTGGAAGGAGAATACGATTTTCATGTCCATATAATCTCGAAGGGCAAAAGCGATTCAAGCGGCAGCTCGCCCACGACCACGATGCAGGATGATAGGATATTGGTTGTTTCAGGTACCCCGGTAATAACACTCTCAAACTCTTCCATCGGGAGCGTAGCACCAGGTTCCTCGAATGAAATTGTATTGAAATTCAGGAATGAAGGGACAGGCACTGCCAGAAACCTGTATGTTGATATTGATACTGCAATGGAACACCTGACAAATGTATTTTCAATAATAGGTTCAGGCACAAGGTTTTCCATTGGGAGCCTGAGTCCCGGGGATGAAGCTGAAATAAGATTTATGCTCCTGATTGATGCCCAGGCGCAGACCGGTGTTTATAATATACCTTTGCGAATTTCAGGAATGAACTACTCTGCCAGCGATTCAATGGGTGTGGGGGTTGCAGGAATCACAGACTTTGAATTAAGCTATCAGGAATCAGGAAGCAGCTTTCTCCTCAGTGTATCCAATGTAGGAGTCAATCCGGCTAAAGCTGTAAGCGTGGAAGTACCTCCTCAAAACAGTTTCAGCGTATCGGGGAGCAGTACACAGGTGATAGGTAATCTGAATTCAGGAGACTATACATCTGCAAATTTCCAGGTCTCTCAAATTGGGAGATCTGATATGGCAATAAAAATACTGTACACTGACGCTGCCGGTGTGCGCAGATCAATAGAAAAGAAGCTTCCCGTAAAACTTTCAAGCAGTATGGCAGGTACAACATCTAAGGATACTAAAGACCAGCATGAAGCGATGCATAGCGGAGAAACAAATTATTCCAAACAGGCGCTTAGCTTTGCCCCATACCTTGGAATCGTGCTTCTTGGCATCATTGGCTTCTGGCAGCGAAAGAGTATTTCTGAGACATACCAGAGACTGAAATTCCAGAGGCAGAGAAGGAAATGAGGCTTCTGGATATCTTCCTTCTTTCTCTTTCCCATGTAAAGAAAAGCAGGATGAGAAGCTGGCTTACAATCGTAGGCGTAATCATTGGTGTCGCCTCGGTTGTAGCCATTATATCCATAGGCCAGGGAATGCAGGAAAATGTACAGCAGAGGCTTGGCGGCTTCGGTGCTGATATAATAACCGTCATCCCGGGATACTTCAGAGCGACAGGTGCGCACAGCGAAATGCATACAGACAGGTCTGTGAGTACGAGTTCTTCGATTAACCTCACAGATAAAGACATTAAGGTGATTAAACAGGTGCCAGGTGTCATGTATGTAAACGGTATCGTCTCAGGCAAAGCAGACCTCAAATACGATAATGAGAAAACAGTGGTTTCTGTAACTGGCGTAGATACTTCAATCTGGAGACTGATGGATAATACAGGAATAGATGATGGAAGATATCTTCAGGCAGGGGATTCTAATTCAATTGTAGTGGGTTACAATCTTGCCCATGGGACTTTCCTTCAATCCATAACTCTTAACCGTCCGATTACCATAGGAGGTAAAAACTTCAGGGTTGTTGGTATTCTCAAGCAATCCGGAGGATTTGGGGGCAGCAGTGACACAGGGATTTATATGCCTGCCGAGATGGCAAGAGAAGTTATAACGGAAAAAGTAGCAAATAACCAGTTTACATCCATAGTCATTAAAGCCTCGGACGCTTCTCTCGTTGAATACCTGAAAGCTGATATCGATCAGAAGCTTATGAGTTCAAGACAGGTAAATCCGCGAACAAAAGATTTTACAGTCATTGCATCGGCCCTTATCCGTGAACAGATGAGCAGCGTGACCCAGACTTTATCACTGTTCTTAAGTGCAATCGCTACTGTATCGCTTCTTGTCGGAGCAATAGGCATAGCCAATACCATGTTCATGTCGGTCATGGAACGCACAAAACAGATAGGGCTCTTGAAAGCGATAGGCGCGGGCGAGCGCGAAATCATGAAACTTTTCCTTATTGAGTCGGGAATATTCGGACTTGTAGGTGGAATCATAGGAGTAATATTTGGTGCGGCTATTTCCCTGCTCATTCCTTATCTGGGCATTCAGGCGCTGGGCTTTGGTGGAGATATGAAAGCCACTATCACCGCAGAAACTATCTTTTTTGCCCTCGGATTCTCGGTTGTGATAGGCATATTATCCGGGATAATTCCTGCCAGGCATGCCGCCAAAATGAGACCTGTGGATGCTATAAGGTATGATCAGTAAGAAGAATAAAAAACTTTGTTATCCGCCAATCAGCGCTTCGAGGTTCGGGAGATAGGGAGTGCCTCCTATCAAGAATAATATTCCTATAACCATACTGAAAGATGCGGCGACAAAGGCTGTAAACGATCTCGGATACATTGCAACAGCGAGAAATTAAATAGAATATGTTTTCAAAAGCGATAGAAAAGTAAGCCACACTCTTTTTTACCCATATTTTGGGTTAAAATACCTCTAAGCCTCTGTGAATGATATACGAGTGTATACGTAATCCTCAATTGATATTCTGAATTTATAACCAAAACTTATTTATAATATCATGTATGAACATACGTACATATGTTAAATGGAGATTTAACCACTGCAAAAAAGTATTTCTTCAGCGCATTGAGTGATGAAACCAGACTTTCAATACTTTACACATTAAAAGAGAACGGCGCCATGTGCGTGAATGATATCTGTGAAGCAACTGGAAAAGACCAGAGCCTTATCTCACACCACATGGCATGCCTGCGAAACTGCGGGCTTGTCAATACCGAGAAGAACGGAAAATTCGTGGTTTACTCGATAAAAAACGAGCTAATCTCAAAGATTCTCGACCTCTCAGACAGGCATGTTAAGGAAATGTTTGAAGGTATTCTTTCCTGTGACGTTGTTAAAAACAAAAAGAAGGAATAAAAATGGTGGTTTTAATCGAGATACGGGATTTGAACATCAATGTTAATGGCAAACAGATTCTCAAAAACATAAACCTGGACATAAATGAAGGCGACAGCATCGGCATAATCGGAAAAAGCGGCGCTGGAAAAAGTACACTTCTGCATTTACTCCGGGGTTTTGAGGAATTTGAGGATATTGAAGGCGAGGTCATCTTCAACATTTCCTCCTGTCCCAAATGCGGTAAAGTAAATCCACCAAGCAAAGCTGGTGAAGTATGCTCAAAATGCGGCATAAAGACCGAGATTCAAAGGGTGAATTATCTTAACTCAAAGGGCATGCACCGGAAAATCATGGATAGGACAGCTATCATGATGCAGCGAACTTTTGGATTATACGGCGATGAAAGCGTGCTTGAAAACATCATGCGTAGCTTTGAGTACTCAGACATCCCCAAGGAGAAACGTCCCTACATAGCAGCAGAACTTATCGAAAAAGTGAAGCTCAGCCACAGGATGACATACACTGGAAAAGAACTCAGTGGTGGAGAGAAACAGCGCGTAGTCCTCGCACGCCAGCTTGCAAAATACCCGATGCTTTTACTTGCAGATGAGCCTACCGGAACACTTGACCCAAGAACTGCAAAGCTGGTGCATGAGAGCATATTAAAAGCAAAACAGGAACACAACATGACTATGCTGGTTACTTCACATCTGCCGGGTGTTTTACATGATCTGACAAACAAAGCAATTCTTTTAGATAAAGGAGAAATTATAGAAATAGGAAAACCGGATGAAATTATTGAAAAATTCTCTGCAATGACAGGAGTGGTGAATGAGGGCAAAGCAGTTGTCGGTGAGCCAATCATTATTCTTAAAGATGTAAAGAAGAAATATTACTCTTATTATAAGGGTATGATTCCTGCCGTAAACGGTGTGAATTTCGATGTCAATGAAGGCGAGATTTTCGGAATAATGGGCATAAGCGGAGCTGGTAAAACAACGCTCTCTAAAATTATAGCAGGCATTATGGAGAGAGACAGCGGAAAAGTGGATGTCAGAATAGGCGAGATGTGGGTTGATATGACCGAAAAAGGAACAGAATTCAGGAAGACATCGTATGAGCTCAGTGTTGGAGAACGTCAGAGGGTGACAATGGCGCAGGTTCTCATAAGAGAGCCAAGGATAATTATTTTCGACGAACCAACAGGAACGATGGACCCGATCACAAAGAATGAGGTTGCAAACTCAATCCTGACAGCAAGAAAAGAGACCGGGACGACATTTGTTATAGTTTCTCACGACCTGGAGTTTGTCAGGAATGTTTGCGATCGCGCTGCGCACATGAAGCTTGGCAAAATAACCGCAATGGGCGATGCTGGTTCAGTGCTTGAGGAAATTAAAATCGAAGAAAAAGCAGACAGGGAAAAGACTCCTGAAGACAGAAATAACGACCTGGTAAGGTATCTTAAAAGAGCGCAGCAGTGCGCAGAGCTAGGTGTTTTGTACGATGTTGATTTTTATGTATCAAAGGCAAAGGAGACTGCTGCAAAACTCAACAAGGATATTAGCGGCGAGCTTGAAAAGCTCAAGCCTGCATACGAAAAAGGAATCTCTGAAATGTTTAAAGAAGCAGAAAGATATGCATCAGAAGGACAGATCTATGGTATGGACGTGTATATAGAAAATGCAATAAATTATGCAACTAAAGCAGGTATCGATATTTCAGGGGAGCTTCCGAAATTCATGCCTGCATACGAGAAAGGTCTTGAAGAGGCTCTGAAAGAAGCTGAAAAGCACGAAGCTAAAGGTTTCCTTGGAATGTCATATCAATACATTCATAGAGCAGGCAATTATGCCGAAAAGCTTGGAAAAAATATAGACGAAATATTAAAATCGTTGCCGTGGTATGAGAGATGGACGCTGACAGATATACACATGAAATTGAGGTGAAAAATATGTGCATGGTCGGGGATGTGCCTGAATTCGATATAGAAAACATAGAAATGGACTTGAAAGAATATGTTTGTCTGGATTGCGAAAATAAATTCAAAGGACTTGGAAAAAGTGTAATCTGCCCTGCCTGTAAATCCAGCAATATTGAAATAGTGAGTGCGGAAAAATGAAGAGCTGCTGCTGTGAAATCGATGATGCTGCTGCATATTATCAGGGAGAAACAAAGTCAGGCGATAAATGGACTCCAGCCTTTATCGAATACATTGATAAAGAGAAATGCAACGGCTGCGGGATGTGCGTTAAAGTCTGCTCTCGTGGAGTTTACGAGATTCGGGAATTAAATGGCAGAAAGATTTCAGTAGCGGTAAACGCTGGTAACTGCGTGGGAGATGGAAGCTGCCATATGGTGTGCAAATCAAATGCGATAGTGTGCACACCGAGAAGGCTTCCATAAGGACTAATATTTATGTAAAGTGGAGGTAGCATGGAAAAATATGATCTAATAATTCTTAGCAGCGGCTCTGCTGCTTTCGGGGCTGCACTGCTTGCTTAAAATTTTACCGCAATATCATTCGAGACTTTGGAACGCACCAAAATCCAATTACTTCTGAAAATCTTTCGATGAGACCCATTTCATCAGAGGCATTACAGCATCTCTCAGTTCCGCTCCTTCTTTTGTTAGCGAGTACTCCACCCTGGGAGGTATTTCAGCAAATGATTCTCTTTTGATTATGTTCGCATTCTCCAGTTCTTTTAACCTATCGGCTAACGTTTTTGGACTTATCTTATCCAGCTTTTTTTCAAGTTCGTTGTAGCGCAATTTCTGGTTATTCCCAATCGCACTGATGATCAATAAAGCCCATTTTTTACTGAGGATGCCCATGATACCTTCAATAGAACACAAACATGTATCGTCCTCATACATCGTGCATCTCTTACTTTCTTTTTGCATAGCGACTTCCTTTTTCAATAGCAGCTATTTAACTTTAAACTTAATATTTTAAATACTTTATTAACTGAAGTAACTATAAAGATAAAAGGAGGTGAAAAAGATGTGCTTACAGTGCATTTCCATTAATAAAAATAAAGACCAGCAATTGCATGATTTCACAGAAAGCAAAAATAAAGATGTCGACAGCGAAGAATACGAACAAGTTTTAAACAAAACCTAAAATGTCCTTGCAATGTCCCTGCCCCTGTTTTAGACTGGGGCAGTAATTTATTCAACTAAAAGAGGTGATAAAATGGAAATAATATACATCATTACACTCTGGTTGCATTATCTGGCAACTATGATGTGGATTGGGGGGATGGCTTTCAATATATTGGTGCTTCGCCCTTCAATGGTAGCAATTGACCAAAACCAGCGCCCAGTACTCGGAACTACGGTATTAAAGCGTTTCATTATGTTTGCCTGGTTAAGCATCATAGTGCTGATTCTTACAGGTATTCCAATTGCCTTCAGCCGTGTAGCTTTTGAAGATATTTTCAGCACAACCTATGGAATTGTTTTGCTGAGCAAACACTTTGTAACATTGATAATGATTCTCATTGTTACCTGGGTTAGCTTCGTTCTTTCTAAGAAATTAGCACCTTTTGCCCCAAAACCAGACACAATCCTGACATTAGTAAAAACTAACCTGTCTTTGGGCATATTGGTGCTACTATTAACCGCAACCTTGAGAAGTGTATAAAGAAAACATGCATTTTTAGAGGTTATCTCTATCTTTTTATAGTACAAAATCAATCATTAAAGTAGAGGTCAAATATGCAATTCGGAATGATGGACGGTTACGGTTATGGTATGATGAGCGGAGGTTACTGGATTTTGGGGTTGATATTCTGGATACTGGTAATCATAGGGCTTGTGCTGCTCATCAAATACCTGTGGGAAGGCGGCGGAGCCAGGAGAGAACAGGAATCAGCGCTTGAAATCCTGAAGAAAAAGTACGCCAGAGGGGAGATAAGCAAGGAAGAATTTGAAGATAAAAAGAAAGACCTGATATGAAAAGTCCAGGAAACCTGATAATTGCAATAGTTCTTATTGTAATCGGCCTGATAGGTCTCTTCGCTCTTTCATACAGCACTTATTCCTCATCTTATTATTCATATCAAGCATCTGGTTTCCAGAGCAACGGAGAGAGGATTTATTTTGCAGCTACCTCAGGTTCAGGTGAACCTATAGTTTCATCGATAGGACAGATGACGGTGAGGGGCGGGATGATGAGCTGCGCCACCTGCCACGGTCCTGATGGAAAAGGAGGGAAGGGGAGAGTGATGATGTGGACGTTTGATGCACCGGATATAAGGTATTCCACGCTGATAGGAGAAAATTACACAGATGAACTTATCAAACGGGCGATCACAAAAGGCATCGATGAAGAAGAAAAACAGCTTCAGCCGCCAATGCCGGGATGGCAGATGCCGGATAGCGACCTGAACGACCTCATAGGATTTCTTAAAACGTTGAAATAATACAATCAACTTAGAGCTTGGTATTAAAAAGTCCGACACCGATGCTTTTTCATCGTTATCTATGAATTTTGTTTATAGCCAACTATCTGGAAATATTGTAACTTTTACAAAAGGGAATATACTACATGACAAAGGATATTCGAATATTGTAACCGGTTGTAACTTTTACAATATGATTGACTTTTCGGATAGGCACTAAATATCAAATAATGTCTTGTATCCAACTATATATGCAATGCAGATATGAACGAGTTACCAGAAATTTTATGAATAAAATGGTAAACATGAAGGAAATAAGGTACATGCCAATAGGCATAATTTGCTCTCCTTTTAAAGATATTAAAGGGATGCCCATACAACCAATAGGTGCCAAAGGAATTAAAGGAACGCGGTTGGATAAATGAGAGGGAAGAAAAGAAGCCAGGCAAAGGAAGGCCACATAAGATATACTCGCTTAAAGTCATGTTTAACAATATTATCGCTCAATTAGAGAAACAGCAGAAAAAAGCGGTTGAAGGAATTGGGCAAATAATAACCTTATTTTTCAAAATTGTGCATATCTGGGTGCTTGCCTTGTCTCATTTTGAGCGTTCCTGCAAGTTTCTTTTTATTTTTTGTCGCCATGAACACTCCTTTTAATCAGGCAGTGCGGATTTCAGATTTGAGTTGATTCATTTCAGAAACTCAAGCTCTTTCCTCAAATCATTTATGATTGTCTCAAACGCAGGAACTTCCTTCATCAGTCTTGCCAGGCCTTTTTCCCAGAAATCTCTTGCCTCATTCAGCTTTGTCTCCTCGAAAAACAATTCATAGCCTGACTCGATATTCTTGAATTTGCATTTTTCCATGAAACGTTTTTTGATGTTATCTTTATCAAACTTGCTTTTCTTCAGAAGCATCCAGACATCAAAGTAATCTCTGCTTTTACCGCGCTGTATTATTGAGCGCAGTTTCTCCAGTAATATCTCATCCAGAGAATAAACGAGAACAGCAAATTTTTTACTGTCTGAATAATCATCAATACTTTCCGTTTTCAATGGTTTTGTAACCAGCATCATTCAGGCTTATATCCATTCTGATAGCGTTCTTGCCAAGCGGGCCAGTGAATTGTACTGTTATTATAGCATGCTGGGGATTTGAATGGAAACTTGCAATATAGAAATTCATTCCCGTCTTTTCGTTAAGCATGTTAAGACAGTTTTTCAGCATTGATTCTATTTCATTTGGCTGGATTTCTTTCATAACCGTAAAATCCAAATCCTCGGACAGCCTCCAAAATTTCGGGAAATACACTTTGCTCAATGCTGTTCCTCCCTTAAATGCCAAAACATCTTTAAGATCGGAATTATAGATTCCAGAAAGCAGCCAGGTCAGAGCGTAATCCTTTTCTACCACCCCTGCTGGAAATCCTTTATTCCTTGCCGCTTTCCTTACTTCATCTGCTGTTATCAAAACTCTTCACCTATCTTTCTGTTTATCAACAACTTCCACTTTTCATTATATTTTCCCTTTCTTAATTTTATGGCAGGGTCGAGAACCGAGTACCCTTTTGAAATATTTCTCAGCATCCTTTTCTTTAATTTTTCATCCAATTTTATATCCAGGATTTCTGACAAATATCCAAGCCTTTTCAATATTGTTGCATTTCCCAT
>JAPZAN010000178.1 GCA_027460605.1 Candidatus Methanoperedens sp. | reverse complement strand
ACCGATACTTTCGAACCCGGGGTCATGACGCCTGAGATGGTGGGTCACAGGAGGCGCATCGTACTCGGTAAACATGCAGGCAAGCATGCAGTAAAACAGTCTCTTGAATTCGCCGGCCTCCATCCCACGGACGAGCAGCTAAACGCTATAATGAAGCGCCTGAAAGATATAGGCGACAAGGGGAAACGCGTTACGGATGCCGACCTGTATGCGATTGCAGAATCAATAATGGGCAGCACTTCAAAAGGCGAGCAGGCTATCATCCTGAAGGAAGTGTCAGTCATGACTGGCAATATTATAACCCCGACTGCGACCGTAAAAGCGATTGTGAACGGGAAAGAGCGTATAGGAGCTCATATCGGCGTAGGGCCGGTAGATGCGGCGCTCAATACGGTAACAAGTCTCCTCGGGGACTATAATGTCAAATTGCGCGATTTCAGGATAGAGGCTATAACAGGCGGTTCGGATGCCCTTGCAGAAGTAATAATAGGCGTCGAGGATGAAAAAGGGAGGGTTGTTTCCGCGCGCGCCACGAACGAGGATATTGTAATGGCATCGGTGGAAGCGCTGGTGGCTGCGATTAATCAGCTTTTAAGGGACAAAATTTAATTTTTTTTAATATAAAATATAACTGATGAGTCCAAAATTTTTACTAATTACAGCATTTTCAGTAATGGGAATTATTTTAATTAGCGGATGTATCAATGAAGAGAAAACAAAAGAAGAACGCGGTTTGACAATAATAGAAAAAGTTGAATTATCAGTAGATGAAAAAGCCAAACTATCGAGTTTGATAGAGAATATCCCGGAGGAAGTCAAGCAGGAATTCAATATTAAATATAGAGCGTGGAAAGAAACCTGGGTTGACCCAAATCTAATCATTCACAGTAACCCAAGAATGTTTACTCAATCCAGGCAATATGAGGAATTTCTAAGCTACTGCAAGGAACAGGATAAAGCGATATGGCCTCTTTTATTCCAAAAATATGAGCAAGGAGACGAACTTGTTAAAATGACTCTCATAGATTTGACATATACTGAATATGGTTCCTTCTTGGATGAAATAAGGCAGGAAAGCGCCCGGGAGCGGTACACTGTTGAAGGTGCATACATAGCCCCATCAGAGAAAGCAAATATGATGAAGTATATCAAGAAGCTATCATGCCCGCCCCCGGTCCCGTTGAATTTTACGCTAATATCTTCCATCAATTTTGCAAGATTCACGCCTGCATTCTGGGCTTCTCTCCTTGCGCGGGCGCTCACCTTGACCACATCATCCTGTTTAGACGCCACAAATACAACATCAGCCCCGATTGAGATTAAACCCGAAGCAGCAGCCCCACCAAACGAACTGACCCGCGAGGTGACAATAATCCAGTCGTCCACCCTTTCAATCACAGCGCGCTGGGCGGCTTTCAGGAATGCAATCCTCATGGAAACATCCTGGGGGACGGACGACAGCATATCCATTACTTCACTGTACTCGATGCCGCTTAATTCAATCAGTTCGGCTACAGCCTTGAAAGAATCCGATGTTGCGTGCCTGAAATTGCCGGTGTCCGTGATAATGCCGGACATCAGGGCAAATGCCGTCCGCCTCATTATCGGCGCCCCCATGGTCTTTAAAACGTCAAGAACAATCTCGGCTGTTGAGCTCTTGTTCCTGTGAAGAGACGCCGATTGTGCCTCCGACAGCTTCTTTTAACGCAAATGCGCTTCCCAGGGCGTCAGGGTCGGCATTCCTGTGGCATAAATAAAGAATGTTGTTGTAATCCAGCAGTTGATTATAGAATTCCGATTCGTCTAACTCCATACCTATTGGGCGGCCGGAGTACCGATTGCCTGTTTGAGCTGCTCCTGTAGCTGCTGGAACCGCTTCTGGATGCGTTCTTCCTGGCGAACCAGGGTCTGCACCCGGAGGGTAAGGGTATCTTTTTTCTCTACGAGAGCTTCCTTTGTCTTGTCACGTCCGGTTTTTATCAACAAATCGCCGATAGCCCTGTAAACAACGGCATCAGCTTCAAGTTTTTCAAGTTCCGAAAGAGCCAGTTCGGTCTCTTTCAAGCTTATTTCGACCTGGTTTTTCTGGACTGCGAGCGCCTGTGCCTGCTGCTGGATTTGCTGTAGCTGGGCAAGCTGGTTTTGAATTTGCGGGGGTAATTCTGAACTCATGATTCACCTTATAAATCTGGTGTAGTATTGCACAACATTAACTTATAACTTGTGTATTCAAAGAGAGAGAACACATCTCATACGTGATTTTAATAAGCCGGAGCCATCCGTTAAGGGCAGCCCTCATCGATACGAGGTCGTTTGCCTCGACATTCAGGATAAGCGAATTATCCTCAAGCTTGAGGGTTGTTTTTGTCCTCTGGTAATCCTCGGCAAGTTCGGGGAGCAATGCTTCATAGATTATCCCGGATTTACTTCCGGCATCGAATTCGAATTCTGCGAGAACGAGCATGATTATCGATAAGGTTGCGTTTATATATTTACATTTGCAGGCTCTGTAAAAAAGTTTGGTTTTTGATATAAAATATTAGCCACGGAGGCACAGAGACACCGAGAAATAATAACTCAGTGACCTCCGTGTCTCGGTGGCTATTTTGATTTAACAACACCAAAGGATTTTACACCAACCATTTGCAGTTAAATTTTTAACCTTATCGATATTATAAGAATTGATCAAATATCCAATGGATTCATGGATTACTATTGAAATAATAATCATATCAGTACTGATTGTATTTTCTGCCTTTTTCTCGCTTTCGGAGACAGCACTGCTTTCAGTTGGTAAGATAAGGATAAGGCACCTTGCGGAAACGGGGAATAAAAACGCAAAAATAGTCTCCAAATTACTTGAAAACCCTGAACAGTTCCTTACAGCTATCCTGGTCGGCAATAATATCGTCAATATTAGTGCTTCCGTCCTGGCAACCGATGCGGCATTAAGGGTTTTTGAATCTTCAGGGATTGCAATATATTGCCATGCATATTGCAAACCCGATAGTAATTTTTATCGATATCCTGAGACCTGTTGTCTGGTTCTTTACAATGATTGTCAATTTCCTTATAGCGCTTACCGGCGGGAAGGAACGGGTAAAACACCCTTTCGTTACAGAGGAATTGATCAAGATGATGGTGAAGGTCGGGGAAAAGGAGGGGACTATTGAAAAACACGAGAGGGAGCTGATACACAAAGTCTTTGATTTTACCAACGGAAAGGCGCACGGCGTCATGACGCCAAGGGAAAAAATCGTTTGCATTGAGGAATCGGAGACGCTTGACAAAGCGCTTGAATTAATTAATAAGTCGGGGCATTCAAGATTGCCCGTGTACAGGGGAGATTTTGATAATATAGTGGGGATGATATATGCCAAGGATTTCCTGAAGTTTCGGGACTATGAACTCGCCAAGATTAAGGTATTCCAGGTTCTGCGCCCGCTTCTGGTTGTGAAAGCGGGAAGGGAAATTTCAGTGATCCTGAAGGAACTACAGCAAAAGAAAATGAATATTGCAGTTGTCGTGGATAATAACTTGAAGGTTATCGGGCTGGTTTCTATCGAGGATATACTGGAGGAGCTTGTGGGGGA
>JAPZAN010000177.1 GCA_027460605.1 Candidatus Methanoperedens sp. | reverse complement strand
ATGATGGAATAGACACTGATTTACTGGAAAAAGCGTTGAGCGAAGATGATGCAAAGCTCCTTTACACCATTCCAAATTTCCAGAATCCATCCGGGATTACCTACTCCGGACAAAAAAGAAAAGATGTTGCCAATATTCTCAAAAAGCATAACGTCGTCTGCGTTGAGGATAATCCATATGGTGAATTAAGATTTACGGGGGAAGAGCTGCCTTGCATCAGGAATTATTTGAATGATACAATTCTTTTGGGATCGTTTTCAAAAATAATCTCCCCGGGATTGAGAATTGGATGGATATGCGCAGGGAAAGAAATAATGGAGAAATTGATTGTCGCAAAGCAGGCTGCCGACTTGCATTCGAATTACCTTTCACAGAGGATTATTCATCAGTACCTGATGGATAACGATATAGACGAACACATTATGAAAATAAGGGCTGCCTATGGAAAACGGCGGGATTTGATGATTGACATGATGACTGAGTACTTTCCAAAGGAAGTTAAGTATACAAAACCTGACTTGCAGTGAAAGAGAATGTTGCATTCGTTCCTGGTAATCCGTTTTATACCGATGATGGCAGCAGGAATAACACATTGAGATTGAATTTTTCTAATTCTGATGAAGAGCAAATTGAAGAGGGAATTAAACGGCTGGCGAGATGTCTGGAAAGACTTCTGGAAAATATCAGGTGATAACAAGATTGTCTGAACATCATTTTAAAATCGGGACTAACAATGCCGGAATCAATTGATATTATTTTTTCGCGTTTGCTTGATTGCTATGTAGAATTAAAATACAATACAAAACTGCGCTCCATCAGATTTGCCAGGTCAGGCAATCTAAAAGAAAAAAAGACGCATGAAGACACTTTCGAATTAGAGCGGTATTTTGAAGGAGATAAAATAGATTTTTCAACGGATGTCGATTTGTCCTCTCTATCACCTTTTACCCGGAAAGTGCTTAACGAGACAAGAAAAATCAGGTATGGAACAACAATCACATATTCCGAACTTGCAAGGAATATAGGCACGGCAGCCGTTCGCGCAGTTGGCGGGGCACTTGCAAGAAACCCTGTCCCGATTATTATTCCATGCCACAGGGTTGTGGCAAAAAACGGGATTGGAGGTTATTCAGCAGGCATTGGTATTAAAACCAGATTGCTGGAGCTTGAAAAAAACCATCCCACGCCCCGAAGCACGCAAAATATTTAAACTAGGCAATCGTAGAAACATTAACTGAGGCAGGTGGAGAAACATTACAATAAATGTATTTCAAACAATTATAGCGGGTTTTGTAACCTCGATAGTATTTTTCATCTTTGGGGGGGCTTTGTATATGAATCCACCTGTTGCGAGAATATATAAAAATGCTGAGAGTAGCCCAGGATTGAAAAAATGGGAACGGGTTCAAAGGTATCTTGGTTTTCATTATCTTAATTCTTTGGTTAATTGTTTATTAGGAGCTTTTGTTTTTGCTCTGATGAAACCAGTTCTACCAGAAGGACTTTTAATGAAAGGATTCATTTTCGGGCTCGTCCTCATTGCATTAAAGATCGTACCAAGATTCCTTGAAATGTGGATTCAATCAACCTATCCAAATAAATTGCTCGTTATAGAGTTAGTTATCGGATCAATTATTAGTGTTGTAATCGGAGTGGTTTATGCTTATCTTATTTAGTTTTTATTTTCAAATTAGTTTAAGTATTATGTAATATAATAATTGGTGTCATATGAGAATAATATTATTTTCTGGGAAAGGCGGGGTTGGAAAAACTACAACTTCTGCTGCAACTGCTGTTAAATGTGCAGATTTGGGATATAAAACAGTTGTTATGAGCACAGACCCTGCACATTCATTGGGAGATTGCTTCCAATATAAATTGCAATCAACACCAACAAAAATCTTTGACGGATTGTTTGGTCTAGAAGTAGATACTCAAACAGAGATAGAAAATAATTTTGGAGTCATACAACAATATTTTGCTGATTTTATGAACAGTAGAGGTTTCGATGAAGCTTTTTCAAAAGAAGTGATCATTTTTCCTGGATTCGATGAAATGTTTGGCTTATTAAAGATAATAGACCTTGAAAAAGAAAACTATGATGTATTGATCATCGACTCCGCACCGACAGGTAATATGTTTCGCTTTTTAGCTTTTCCTGAGGTATTATCTATGCTGAGAAGAAGTATTATGGCCGATAGATATCTTGTAAAAACATTACGTCCTTTTCAGCGTCTTATATCTCAGCCACTTCCATCAGATAAATATTATGATCAAGCTGATAATTTGTATGATACTGTGATGAAAGCTAGAAAATTACTTGAAGATAGTAATAAAACTACAATTAGATTAGTTACCATGCCTCAAAAAATCATCGTTTCAGAAACACGGAGAGCTTTAACTTTTTTAAACCTTTTTGGCTATCACACTGATTGCACAATAGTAAACCAAATAATTCCTGAAAATATAATAGATCCTCATTTCCAGGTTTGGAAAAAAGTGGAAGAGAATTATTTAAAAGAAATTGAACAATCGTTTTCTTTTCTAAAGATTTTTAAACTAGGACATCTACCATGGGAACCTATTGGTGTAGATAAGCTGAGAGAGGTAGGGAATGAAATTTATAAAGATGAAGATCCAACTAAAAAATTTACTTCTGAAATTCCGTTTACCATAAGTCATAATGAAAATAAATATAAATTATCCATCAAAATGCCATTTGTCAATGCTGAAGAGATATCTCTTCATAAACGTGGAGATGTCTTACAAATAGATATTGGTACTTACAGAAGGTTGATAACTCTTCCACTTGCGTTGGTTTCCTATGATGTTGAAAGTGCTAAATTTTCCGATAACATATTGGAAATTGGTTTTATTAAATAATTTTATTGAATATCTTTAACTATGAAGTATTTGCCAACACCTTTCTCTTCGATTCTTTCAATTATGCCTGCTTTTTTCAGTTCAAGTAAACCCATATTCACTTGACCAAATGGCAAAGTACCTGCTTTAAATAACTCATCTAAAGTTCTGGCTTTACTTTCATTGTTTGCATCCGTTTTCTTTAAAATTTCATATACTTGTTCTTTAAACATTTTCATCACACTCTTATATATAAATTTACAGTTAATGCTATAAATAAAGGAAATCCTATCCAAAATAACCACCTTGGCAAAGTGCTACCTAGCTTCTTAATCTTGATTATGACTTCCTCACTTTCTGTGGATTGATACTTCATACTCAATTTAAACATTTCATAAAACTTATATGATACATAAGAATAGGCTAGAAAAAAAAGGGGTAAATATATAGACGAAAATTCCAAAGATGTGAAAATATATATTAATAAGAAAATCGAACTAAGAATAATTAATACTAGACTAACATAGGATGTTTTTCCAATTCCCAACAGTACACATGGATTTCTAACATTTAAGTTTTTATCTTCAGGATAATCTTCCAATTCATTCTCTAAAATTAAAGCACATACTTGAACACCAAATCCAGCTAGGACTATGAAATGAGAGAACTCCATGGATTCTCTTATAGTATAATAGATAAAAGTTACGGGTAGTATAAAGAGAATCAATGTTAAAGTTATTATATTTAAAACCCCTCTACCTTTAAACTTGAGAGGTTTTGTTGAATATGCTATTGCAAGCACTAGTCCCACCAGCCACAATTCTATAAGTATAATTTTACTTAATACAACTGTCAACATTAGTACAATAATAAAAGTTATAATTATTTCTAATATAATTATCTTTTTTACATTATTTCTACCAATTGAATCTATTGCTTTAGAAAAGTTACTTTTATATAATATACCATCTCTTTTATAATTTTTATCTGATTCATAATCAGACAAACAATTAACTTTTGATCCTAAAAAATTAGATAACAGCAATACACTACCTGCTGCCGCGATAAAATAAATCTTAGCGAGGGCCTCGGCAAAAGATGAAATTGCGAGGAGAACTGTTATGCCTCCGATTGGAATTCCTACAGGAAGAATATATTCCTGCCTGCTTATTATAAGATAATCTTTAAATTTATTAAATGCCCACATATGATACTCTTAAATTATAAATTTCTTAAATAATTCATATTGAGATTATTTGTTTCTTCTAGCTTTGAATTTTTTTCCTATACATACCCAAAGCTGTCAAAGGAAATACTGTGGAATAAAGAGAATCCTTATACACCCACAACGCAGCATCAACATAATTCGAAGCCCAACAGCCATCACCCGTTTGATACTCTAAGAGGTAGTTTATCCCGTTTTTAAGAGTGTCTGAATATGGATCTTCACCAGCCGCTATAAGTCCCATAACTGCCCATGCAGTTTGTTCAGCTGTGCTTTCACCACATCCTGCAAACCATGGGTAATAATAACTCAAATAATCTTCTCCCCAACCCCCATCTGAATTTTGATGAGACTTTATCCATTTAACAGCCTTTTGAACATAATCCTTTTTCATATTCTCACCTACACAATTTAGCCCTACCAAAGTTGCACCAGTTCCATAGGTGTAGCAGACTCCCCATCGACCATACCAACTGCCATCATATTGATCTTGCTGGAGCCAATCAATAGCTCTTTTAATGCATGGTGAACTTGTGTCGTAGCCATTATATCCAAGTCCCAAAAAAACATGACCAACTATATCAGCTACACTCGGATCTTCTAAAAATGCTGCAGGAACACCTTTTCTCTTTTTTGACTGATTTTTAGTAAAAGCTGCCCAGCCTCCATCCTCGCCTTGCATCTTAAGTACCCAATCAATTCCTTTTCGTATAGCTTCATCTTTATTTCTGGAATCAAAATCTAATTTCTTAAGGACTGCAATTGCAAAGGCAGTGTCGTCAACATCTGGGTATCTAATATTGTTTGGATTAAAGGGCCATGAATACCCTTCAGAACCCGTTTGAGCATCAATTAACCATTTTCCTGATTTTGCCAATCTTGAATCATTTGTAGGAAAACCTGATTCAATCAAAGCGAGTAAAACAAGAACAGTATTCCAAACAGGATATTTATATCTATGTACATATCCTTCTGTATTCTGTAAACTTTTCATAAAACGAACAGCTGCCTTGATTCGAGGATGATCTGCTGACATTCCCATTTTGTAAAGAGCCATAATTGATAGGCTTGTAGGAAGAATTGTGTTATACCAACTACCATCGTTATTTTGTTGATCTATTAACCATGCTTTCGCCTTTCCCATGGCAGTTTTTTGAGTAGTTGAAAGGTTCTCAGGATTAGTTTGACATAAAGTCGAAAGGGTCAGTATAGGAACAAAACCAACCATCCCCCATGTTGCAAATAAGTTGGTATTTAAAGAAGTTGGTATTAAAAACAATTCCGAAGGAACTGAAATGGGAAAAAGATAATTCCACCAGAATTTTCCAAAGATAGAATGGTATGCCTGAGTAATTAGTTGTGTATTCATAACTCCCCCTCGATCGGTAATATACTCTTCGGCCTTTATTACTTCAGGTCTATCAGAATACCCTGCCGATTTTAAAGCTAATACAACCTGACAGGTAACCTCCAAACTACTTGGGCTCCCCCTAAAATCAAAAACCCCCCATGAACCATCAGCGTTTTGATGGTCGAGTAGCCATTGTGCAGCTTTTTCAATACTCTCATCATTTGTTATACCGATGAAATTGAGCGTCAAGATGTAAGTGGCATTGGTCCATCCATTATAGTACAATGATCCTGACCATTCTCCAGTATCTTTTTGCCTATCCAATAGAAACAATTGTGCTTTCTTTATAGCTTTTTCAAGGTCATTAATCATCAGAACACCCACAACATTATTTAACACAGTTTAAAGGGATTTCTTTCCTCTCAGGCAACATATGCATTATACTTTCTCTCTCGGTCTTTTTTTTTAATTGTTTTAACATAGATTCATATACATCTAACTGAATATCAATTACCTCTTGTCTTTCTTGAGATATGTAAGGCTTCATCTCTTTTATTGTTTCAATCTTACATTCAACCCAATTTTTAAATTGGGCTGTTTCCTCTTTCTTCAAAAAAGGAACCAAAGCACAGCCACTTCGAGTAATACCCGATAAATTTTCAAAAGGTATATATGCAACACTCTTCATCACTTCTATCGTATGTTTAGAAGTTCTCACCCATTCCACTAATAATTTATCAACTTCGTAAAGCGTTTTCCCAATATCTTCAGTAACGGATTTTTCGTTCATAATTCTTGGTTCACCCTTCAATATGTAAGAAACTTTTATTCCAATTCTCCCTTCTTCAATATTTCATATTTGTTCATTCTATTTATAATTTTTGCTCATC
>JAPZAN010000176.1 GCA_027460605.1 Candidatus Methanoperedens sp. | reverse complement strand
AGTCCTTTTTTTACAGCTTCTATGGCATCAATTGTGTATTTTGTTATATTTATAATGCTAAAATATTTTTTGGACCATAAAACCGTTGATTGGCAGAGCGCCTTATTGGGCGCAGTAGTTTTCTGGATTGTCATTTTTGGTGTACATAAGTTCCTTGAAAAGCGTTATGGAAGTTAATTTACACGTTGTTCCTATATTACTCAAATCATTGGAACTCAGGATATCAGACGCAGAGTTCACAAAGATTTAATTCAAACACCCACATCCATCTCCTCATCCGCTCTCACTTCCGGCGCCTCATGCTTCTCCTCGTACTTTCTCTGCGCCTGCCACATCGCCGGAGCATCCTTGCTCCTGCCCTTGACATCGCTCGTAAGCCTCTTCCTTATCCTGACCAGCGTGGGCGTATTAATCGCAACGCCTGAAATTATCGCCTGACCCTTCGCAAGTGAAGGCAATTCCGATATCATGTCCCTGCTCGCAGACTCAATGCTCTGCGCAATCTGCTGCTGGTCAGTGGGGTTGATAATTCGCATCGTTATCTGTGTCATGCACTGCGAGAGCGAATCCGCGTCTAATTTACTGGGGCGCTGGGAAACAAGACATACACCCACGCCGAACTTCCTGCCTTCGGAAAGTATGGTCTTGAGGATACCCTTGGATTTAGCCTCGCCGCTGTGGGGCGCGAACCTGTGCGCCTCCTCGATGACCACGAACACAGGATAGGGCAGGAACTTATCCGCATTTGATTCATTGTAACGATTGTTCTCAGTGCCCTCACGCGCATCGAACAGGCGGCGAAGCATGACAGATGCTATCAACTGCTGGTAGGTGTCCTCGATGCCGGAAACATCCATAATAGTAAGCTGCCCGACTTTGAAGTAATCAGCAAGCGGGATAGTCTGGAAGTCGTCGAATATGGAGCCGTACAGTTTCCCGAACCGCCACATGATGCCCTCTATCGTGGACTCATTCGAGGAATCCCGCAGCGCTTCTATCTCCTGTTTGAGTTCATTCCGTGTGAATTTTTTCTTGCTGTTGTTTTTGAGATTGTGATATGCAGACCGAAAGAGAGTTTTCATCTTATCCGACATTGTCCCATCATCCATTATGCTGATAAAATCGCTAACTGAAAGGTCACTTATCCGAATTTTTATAGTCTCTGGTTTCACTGTTTTTACCTTTGGGCGATAAGATGGCGTGGTGAACTCCGACATGTTCTGTATTTCGCTCAGCGTGGAGTATTCGCCATGCGGGTCAAAAATCAGGACCGGCGCCATGTTATAAGGTCTCAGCAATTCCTCGACAATGACTCCCACAGTATACGATTTCCCGGCGCCAGTTATCCTCTCCAAAAACATTTCCTACGAAGGCAGAGCCTGAGGCACCTGCTTTTACTTTGCTTATGTCTTTCAGGACATCTCCTCCTGCGCGCTCAATTTTAGCGCCGCAAGGGGGATTTGTTCTCGGATTAATGAACTCACCCATTGCCGCATCAAAATAACCGACAACAGCGGCTGAATAAGTGTAGTATTTGAAATCCTGCGGGTCAAGACCGTAAAACCCTGAAATCTCATCTGCTTCAAGTTCATTATCCAGAAGGAACTCCTGTGGGTATTGATTCAAGGGCTCGCCATGTTTTATCCTGCACAGGATTTTTTTACCAGCTTCACGATAGCATGCGAACATGCCTGCCGGCAGCCGCTCACCCGATATGAAGGTGAATCCTTCCTTGTCCGAATAGTTGACAGTCCCGATCATGCTTCCCTCTCTATATATTTCCGGACAAGCCTTAACATCGCGCTGCATTCAGGGAATCCTGCCTCAACCTGGCCAACCATGGAAAGAAGAACGTTACGTGGAAGTGCATCACTGTTGGCATGAAAATACGCGACACTGGGCTTGCCATTTATGATATGGAATTGCTTTAACTCATCATTTTTCAAAATATCAATAGTATCCTTTACATCAGGCGGCGAGTCTATGGTGTATTCCACGCTCCCGTTACGTATTATCCCAAGTCCGTGAATGACGTAATAGCTGTTCCTGAAATCCTCATTAAAAGGAGCGTACTTGGGCTGCATTGCAGGTTCGATATAAGGAATCAGGTCTTCACGTATCGAATGCGTGATGTTTTTTATAACTCCTACAATTATCCCGTCATCTTTTTTAATTTTAACGAACCTGCCGATACGTTCTTTTTGAGCATCCGGCTGTATTTTCACGATATACGTGTTTGCATCATCAACCCTGATTATATCTCCTAATACCATCTCATCACCTGTTTATTGTCGTCCTAAAGGGGCGTAACCCTTTATGAAAATGCTTTGCGCTCTTATTAATCTTAATCCCGTGCACCTTGCAGAAATTATCAAACATCCCGTAAAAAAGGTCATGCTCGCTCATCCGTATCACTGCGGCATCATGCGCCCGCATAAGTATATCAGGATAATTTCCCCGGATAACACACTGGGCGCGAATGATATCCGCGAGCTTATCGACATCTTCTTTTTCATGTATCCATGCAGGGAATTCCACACGCGCAGGAAGACCATTACTTAACCTCATGTAAAAAAACGCTATGCTATTCTTAA
>JAPZAN010000175.1 GCA_027460605.1 Candidatus Methanoperedens sp. | reverse complement strand
AGGTGAAATGTTTGACCGAACATATTCCATCTAAAATCGATTATCTGCGTGCTCTTGAGAATGCCTGTTTACATTGCGGCGACAAACATAAACCGGATTGTCCTGTGGGGATGGCAAAATCGCAAATCAACTGCACAAACGATACAATAACTGAATTTTATAAACACAAATAAACCAAAACCTATTATATTCCCGAAGGTATATGTGCGTCTCGTGACGAACATAGCAGTGCTTGTTTCGGGAAGAGGTTCAAACCTTCAGTCTATCATAGACAGCATCGGGAGCGGATATTTGAAAGCGCGGATTTCCGTCGTGGTCAGCGATGTGGGGGATGCGTACGCACTTCTGCGCGCAAAAAAACATGGAATCGATGCTGTTTTTGTTAATCCTGAAAATTTTGCATCAAAAGAATTATACGAGAAAGAGATTCTTAAGGTTTTAAAAACACACGATATAGAACTTGTGCTGCTTGCGGGATACATGAGGATACTCGGAAAAACACTGCTTCTCTCTTACAAGAACCGCATACTTAACATACATCCCGCGCTGCTGCCGGCTTTCACAGGTCTTCACGCGCAGAAACAGGCGTTTGACCACGGCGTGAAAGTAGCAGGATGCACAGTCCATTTCGTGGATGAAACACTTGACGGAGGTCCAATAATCCTGCAAAGATGCGTGGAAGTGAAAGAGAACGACACGCCTGAGACGCTTGCAGACAGGATACTTGAACAGGAGCACAAGATTTATCCCGAAGCTGTGAAATTGTTCATCGAAAACCGGCTGCGAATAGAAGGAAAGAAAGTAAAAATTTTACAATCATAAACCACTGGAAAAGGAATTATTATGCCATTAAAAACAATCGACCCTGAAATTTATGAAATAATGAGACATGAAGTTGAAAGACAGAGGAATAAACTGAACCTCATCGCATCAGAGAACTATGCAAGCCGCGCAGTCCTGCAGGCGCAGGGCTCGGTGATGACAAATAAATATGCGGAAGGGTATCCGGGAAAACGGTATTACGGCGGATGCGAGTTTGTGGACGCAGCCGAGAACCTTGCGATAGAGCGGGCAAAGAAACTTTTCAAGGCTGAGCATGTAAACGTGCAGCCGCACTCGGGTTCGCAGGCGAACATGGCTGTGTACCTTGCCATGCTCAAGTGCGGGGATACAATCATGAGCATGGATTTATCGCATGGAGGGCACCTTTCCCACGGAAGCCCTGTGAATTTTTCTGGAAAATTGTTCAATATCGTGCCTTACGGTGTTTCAAAAGAAACAAGGACAATAGATTACGATACCCTTTCCGAGCTTGCCAGAAAACACAAACCAAAACTTATAGTTTCAGGCGCAAGCGCATATCCCCGCGAGCTTGATTTCAAGAGGTTCAGGGAAATAGCCGATGAGGCAGATGCTCTTTTACTTGCAGATATCGCTCACATTGCCGGACTGGTCGTAGCCGGCATACACTCCGACCCGGTTCCTTACGCTGATTTTGTCACCACGACCACGCACAAGACGCTAAGAGGCCCGCGCGGAGGCATGATAA
>JAPZAN010000174.1 GCA_027460605.1 Candidatus Methanoperedens sp. | reverse complement strand
TAAACGAATCATCTGTCACTGGTGAGTCAGCCCCGGTTGTCCGGGAATCAGGCGGAGATCGGAGCGCTGTAACAGGCGGGACAAAAGTCATTTCCAACCGGATCATCGTGCGCATAACAGCGAATCCTGGGGAGGCATTTCTGGACAGGATGATTGCCATGGTTGAAGGTGCAAAGCGCCGTAAAACCCCGAATGAGATTGCGCTGGAAGTACTGCTGATATCGTTAACAGCGGTCTTTCTGCTTGTGGTTATCAATTTCAGCTCCTTATCCATATACAGCGTAAAATCTGCTGGACAGGGTATGCCGGTCTCGCTCACCGTGCTTATAGCACTTTTTGTTTGTTTAGCGCCGACAACAATTGCAGCGCTATTGCCTGCGATTGGAATTGCGGGCATGGACCGTCTCTTTTCGAAAAATGTGATAGCCCTTTCGGGGAGAGCCATTGAAGCGTCCGGGGATGTAGATATCCTTCTTCTTGATAAGACAGGAACAATTACCCTGGGTGACAGGCAGGCAGTGGAATTTATTCCGGTGAGCGGCCGTTCCGAGGAGGATGTTGCCAATGCAGCACTATTTGCATCCCTGACTGATGAGACCCCTGAAGGAAGAAGCGTAGTTGTACTTGCAAAAAAGAAATACCAGATGCGTATAACAGAGCTGCCTCACACTTCGAAATCCATTCCATTTACAGCCCAGACACGCATGAGCGGAGTTGATATTGACGGGCAATCATATCGAAAAGGCGCATCCGATGCAATCATAGAGTATGTTAAAAGCAAAGGTGGAAATGTACCCTCCGAGCTTGAACCGAAGGTGGAAAGTATCGCAAAATCAGGCGGAACGCCTCTTGTTGTATGTCATAATGCGCAAGTCCTGGGCGTGATACATCTCAAGGACATTCTAAAAGGCGGTATCCGTGAACGATTTGCGCAGTTGCGGAAAATGGGTATCAAGACTGTTATGATAACGGGCGATAACCATCTTACAGCAGCAGCAATTGCAGCAGAAGCAGGTGTGGATGATTTTCTTTCAGAGGCAAAACCTGAGGACAAGCTTCGTTTGATTCGTGAGAACCAGCAGCAGGGTCATATGGTAGCCATGACGGGAGACGGCACAAACGATGCACCCGCACTGGCGCAGGCGGATGTGGCTGTAGCTATGAACACGGGAACCCAGCCCGCGAGGGAAGCGGCGAATATAATAGACCTGGACAGCAATCCGACAAAATTAATGGATATTGTCGAGATCGGAAAACAAATACTGATAACGCGGGGAACCCTGACAACATTCAGCATTGCCAATGACATTGCCAAATATTTTGCAATTATACCGGCAGCAATGGTCACGATATACCCTCAACTGGAGATTCTCAATATCATGCATCTTGCAAACCCGTACAGCGCCATCCTGTCGGCTGTTATTTTTAATGCCATCATCATCCCTATGCTGATACCCCTTGCGCTGAAAGGCGTCAAATACCGCCCGATGCCTGCTGAAAAACTATTGATGTACAATCTGCTCGTCTATGGGCTCGGCGGAATAATAGCGCCGTT
>JAPZAN010000173.1 GCA_027460605.1 Candidatus Methanoperedens sp. | reverse complement strand
TGCTTAGCGATAGCTATCTAACAAAATTCAATAGATATATAAAAATACAGAAAAAACATGAAAAAGTAGGCAGCTTAAGCATGAATATTCATCACATGCTCAAAATTCAGGGAAAATTACAAGTTAATCGAAATCCTCTTAAGATGATTATGCCCAAGCGGAAGGAAATAAACAATCGGTTAGTCCCAGATCCATTATGGAAATTCGCTTGAACATGGCATTGTATAGTACAATTTTACCCACTAAGAACAAGCTGGAGATGTAAAATGAACGATTGGACTTTGGAAGAAGAAAAAAGTCTTGCCATCTTACTTTCTGTTATAGATATAGGTGGATATGGCACAAAAAAAGAGGTTCTCGATAATATTTATGAAAAAGGTTATTTAAATCTTGATAAACACGATTTGCAATATAGACCGACATTATATGAATTGAACTGGAGGAATGATTTAGCTTTCATTCGTGACAATCTTAAAACTTATTATATTGATGGTAAAACTTGGAATGAATGGCGAATCACAGGAAAAGGAAAAATGGCTTTCTGCGGGATGGTATATCGTTATTTAAAAGAACTTGCGAAACCCAATCATCGAGAGCCTTTGAAAATAACAAAAAAATGGTATAAAAGAGTAAAAGAAATCATACGAAAAGAATGCCCTCTTATGAAAGATAATATAGATATAGTATTGACACCAGAGGTTTCCAAATACATAGATGACCTTTGATGCATGAGATAATTTTGCACTTTATAGA
The DNA here is from genome assembly GCA_027460605.1 of Candidatus Methanoperedens sp. Classification (GTDB taxonomy): domain Archaea; phylum Halobacteriota; class Methanosarcinia; order Methanosarcinales; family Methanoperedenaceae; genus Methanoperedens. The sequence goes on along the minus strand of JAPZAN010000173.1, from coordinate 10,463 downwards.
AAAGTGGATGGCACTTGTATATTAGAGGCTTAAAAAATGACTATATTTCTGTACTTCAGGCTGTTTTGAAGAGGAAAATGCGTTCGTTAATCTTAATCGGAATCGCAATTCTGTTATCGATAGGGGTAGCGCAGGCTGGCGACTGGTCCACACAAGACCAAACCAATTGGAAGCTGGTGAGCGCAATCTTTGCAATACTTTTAATCGTTGCAGTTGCCCTGCTATTTCACAAGCCGAAAGAGTGTGCGTCCAAAATAATCGAAGAACGAACATCTCAAGACCAGGCGCCTCGAGATTACGATATTGCAAGATTTGTATTGGCAATACTCCTAATTGTATTAGGAGCAATTATATACACAATTTATAAAGAACCACAAGACCTGCTTGCAATATTTTTAATCGGAGTGATTGCTTTCCTGATCATAAAATTTTTAATCTGGACAATTACCTTTGTCTTGTGCAAGCTGGAAAAAATTATGCCCAGAGCAAAAAAAGAATCTATGTTAAAAGACAAAACATCTCAAACTCATACTCTTTGGTTATCTTACCTGATCTCAGGAAAAATAAAAGAGCCTATGTTGAAAGATATGCCTCAAAAGTACAAATTCTCGTGGTTATATTGATAATTCTTTTAATTGTGATAGGAGCAATTGGATACACAATTTATCAAAAATACTCTCCATTAGCTGAATTAGCAAGCTGTGGTAATAACTGTATTGATTACAAAAAAGTAAGAGTGGCACAATACGAAACATCGGTTCCAGACATTAAAATTACCAATGCAGATGCAGACAAATTGATAATTGACGTGCCTATTATAATTCGCAATCCCTCAGCAAAGGATACAGAAACAGTAAAAATTGATTTTGATGTGTCTATGGAGGGAAAACATTTAACTAAAGGCACAATTCCAGCTTATGAGCTACCGGCAAAGCAAAACACCACCATTTTGATTAAAGATGTTGTAATAAAATATGAAGAGCTTGGAGATGTTCTTCAGACAGTAGCGGCAAGGCATGGGGCAGAAATGGTTAGAGAGGGAAAAGCAAACATTTCGATGACCACTGATTTGCTAATATATTTCCCGATTGAGTTGTTTTCTATAAACATTTACACTTTCACTATTCCCATTCAAATTGAAACCGAAGTTCCTGTTGACATGCTTAAGCAAAACGAGGAGGCAAAGAAGCAAATAGAAGAAAAAGTAATGAGATCTATAAAAGAAGTACAAGAAAAAATAAAGGATGTACTGCCAACTTTACCTAACGAAACTACTCCAACATTACCGCCCGCGCCGACTTTACCTTAGAGCTTAAAAGAAATAACATTGCTAAATTGGCTTCTCCAAAATTGTAATAAATCTGCGTTCATCTGCGTTTATCTGCGGTTCCTTCCTTAATTTTACCCAATCTTTTATCTATCCACTCATCGATTTAAACCCCATGCGAATCGCCCTCAAAGTTGCCTACATCGGCACCGATTATCACGGGTTTCAGGTGCAGCCAGACCAAAAAACAGTAGAAGGCGAACTCTTAAGGACTCTTTTGGAATTAAATATTATCAACGATCGCCGTGAAGCCAACTATATCGCAGCGGGGCGGACTGATAAAGGCGTTCATGCCCTTGGGCAGGTGGTAGCATTCGATACAGACAATCCCGAAGTGGCACAACCCAGGGCTATTAACAGCAGGCTTCCTGCAACGATATGGACATGGGCAAGAGCGGAAGCTCCATCCGGCTTTGACCCGCGCCGTGATGCCCTGAACCGGGAATACAGGTATATCATGTGCGGAAAATACAGCATCTCATCCCTCCGCAGCGCTTCAAAACTTTTAAAAGGGACGCATGATTTCTCAAATTTCGCCACGCCTGATAAAGAAAGAACAAATACATGCAAAATCGAAAAAATAAAGATTCAGGCTTATCGGGAATTCACAATCATGGATATCAGGGCGAACTATTTTCTCTGGCACATGGTCAGGAAAATCGCAACCGCAATGAAAATGGTAGGCTGCGGTGCAAGGGATATTTCATGGCTTGAACAGATGCTTCTTCCCTCAGAATTCACAGAGGGGCTTGAACCTGCTCCCGCATACGGTCTTATTTTGAAAAACGTGGAATACGAAAACGTCGCCTGGACAGAAGATACATACACTAAAAAAATAATATCAGAAAGACTTGAGGAACAATTTTTATGGCATGGTGTCATGGCAGAAATGCTAAGGGAATTAAAGGAAAGCTTCACAGTATAGTTTGAGTATTATGCTTGAATATTATGTTACTGGCATTTGAACTTTCAGGCGAGCACGACACCATTCCGAAATCAGAGGTGCTTGCCTGTCTTGAAGCATTAAAAGCTGATTTCCATATACATCTCTCACTTGATGGATGTTTAATCATCGACCTAAAAAACAATGCCGATGAAATTGCAAGAATCCTTTCAGGAAGGCTTGCAATGACCCATCATATCATTAAAGTAATGGGCATCGGCGGACCTGATGAAAAGGGTATCCCGGATATGGTGAACCGGAGCCTTCAGGGTTTTGAAGGGACATACAGCATCCGGGTCAAGCGCGTCAGGGAATATTCCACGATAAACACAGAACAGATGGAGCGGCGGCTCGGCGGGATTTTCTTTGACAGGGGTTATCACGCCGACCTTAAAAATCCCCAAATGCAGTTCAGGGTGCTGCTCACAGAGGATAAGAGCATCTTCGGGTATCTTGCAGGTTCGATTGACAGGGGAACATTTGAGGCGAGAAAACCCCATTACAAACCCTTTTTTTATCCCGGCGTCCTGATGCCGCGTGTGGCGCGGGCGCTTGTGAATATTTCAAAGCCCGGGAATTATTTATTAGACCCGTTCTGCGGTACAGGCGGGATTCTCGTGGAAGCCGGCCTCATCGGGATTAAGGTCATCGGGGGTGATATGCAGCGAAAATTGCTGCTTGGCGCAAAAATGAACCTCTTGCATTACAATGTCCATTATGCGCTGATGTACGAGGATGCTTGCCGCCTGGCAATTCGAGATGAGAGCATGGACGCCGTGGTCACCGACCCTCCTTATGGCAGGTCGGCTGCAATCAAAGCTTTTTCACTGGAAGCCCTGCTTACAGGCTCGTTAAAAGAGATTCACAGAGTATTAAAAAGAGGAAAACGCGCGGTCTTTATTTCCGAACGCCCGATTGAAGGGTTCGCTGAAGATGCGGGTTTTAGAATTGCCGAAACCCATATACAGAGGGTGCATAAAAGCCTGACAAGGCGTATTGCCGTTCTTGAAAAAACCATGTAGTATTCAATGTTAGGAGGGTAGTGGGCAGAGGGGATTATGGTGGTATGTTAAAAAAAATTTCTGCCCACTAACATTCGTATATATACGAACTATAGTATTTATAGTTTACGTCTGGTGTAAATCAGGTATTCCTTAACGCATCTTCAAATATCTCAAGACCTTTATCAATCTCATTCTTCCTGATTATCAAAGGAGGCACGAACCTGATTACAGAATCGCCTGCAGGAAGCAGTATCAATCCACCGTCAAGCGCTCTTTTTACAATGGTTTCACGCTTTTGCGCCGCAGGAGCTTTATTTTCTTCGACAAGCTCGATACCTATCATAAGACCGATACCGCGCACATCACCAATTAGCGGGTATTTGTCTTTAAGCTCATTCAAGCGTTTGAGGAGATAGTTTCCTTTTTCAACCGCTTTTTCCCCGAGTTTGCCGCTCTCCATGAATTCAAGCGTGGCAACCCCCCCGGCAGCCGCAAGCAGATTGCCGCCGAAGGTGTTTGCATGAGTTCCCGGCGGCCAGCTCATTATCCCGCCGCTGGAAAGCGTGGCTCCAAGAGGTATGCCGCCGCCGATGGATTTTGACATGCACACTATATCCGCCCTCACGTCAAAATTCTCCATCGCCATGAATTTGCCTGTGCGGAAGCCCCCGCTCTGGATTTCATCAGCAATGAGGAGAACATCATTCTCATCGCATATCCTTCGTATCTCCTTATGGAATTCAGGCGGAGGGACGATGAAACCCCCCTCGCCCTGGATGGGTTCCACAACGATGGCGGCCGTATCCTTTGGCGAGAGCTCCCGCTTGAAAATCGTCCTCTCAATTTCCCCGGCGCATGAGATGCCGCATCCCGGGTATTCAAGGTTAAGAGGACAGCGGTAGCAGTACGCGTAATGTGAATGCACGACCCGGAACGTAGGGAAGTGCTCCTTATGCTTTATTTTTGAACCTGTCAGCGAGAGCGCCCCAAGTGTCCTTCCGTGGAAAGCACGGTAGAAAGCCACCATCGAATTCCTTTTCGTGTACCAGAACGCAAGTTTCATGGCAGCTTCAACCGCTTCCGCCCCTGAATTTGAAAGGAATACCTTCTCGTATCCTGTCATTTCGCAAAGTTTCTCGGACAGCCTTACCGGAATCTCAGCATAAAAATCCGAGAATCCGCAGTGCACCATTTTTTCCATCTGGGCGCACACCGCCTGCTTTACCTTTTGACAATTATACCCGATATTCATGACGGCTACGCTTGATGCAAAATCTATGTAGCTCCTGCCGTCAACATCGAATATTGTCGAACCCTCGGCGCTGTCAATCACAAGTTCGTACGGGCGCGTGAGGGACGGCGACATAACTTTATTATCGCGCTTTATAATTTCCCTTGATTTTGTTGTATTTTTTTTCATATTTCTTTTTTCCCCTATTCGATATCTATCTGCGCTTTCTGGAGTTTTCCGCTGTAATCAATATAAACGGTTTTTAATTCCGTGAATTCTTCTATCGCCGTAGTCCCGGCCTCGCGCGTTCCGTTCCCGGTTGATTTCACACCGCCAAACGGCAGGTGGATTTCCGCGCCTATGGTGGATGCATTGATGTACGTGATGCCGGCGTCGATTTTCTCAATGGCTTTAAAGGCGTTTTTTATGTTCCCTGTGTAAATCGAAGACGATAGGCCGTATTCAACCGAGTTGGCTATCCGTATCGCTTCTTCAAGGTCGCAGGCAGTGAGCAAGGAAACGACAGGGCCGAATATCTCTTCCCGTGGGTCGGCTCAAAAAAGTAACCGGGCAGAGGATGGGCAATTCTCCCGCCAAGCGCAAGTTCTGCGCCTTCACTTTTCCCTAATCCCGCATATTTTGCGATCTTTTGAAGCTGCGAATTATTTATGACAGGCCCGACATCGGTATTCTCATCAAGGCCGTTTCCAAGCCTTAGCTTCTTTGTTCTTTCGATGAGCTTTTTTAAAAGTGCGGGAAGTATTTTTTCATGCGCTATGACGCGGCTTGCAGCTGTGCATCTCTGCCCTGTCGTCCCGAATGCGCCCCAGATTATACCATCGATGGCAAGGGAGAGGTCAGCGTCATCCATGACTATGATGGGGTTCTTTCCTCCAAGTTCAAGCGATACACGTTTCATCTCCTTTCCTGCCTCGCCCAATATCCATTTTCCAGTCTCAAGCGAGCCTGTGAATGAAACAGCGCGGATTTTCTTATTATGAACAATCGCGCTGCCCACGATATCCCCTCCACCCGTCACAAGGTTCAAGACACCTTTTGGAAGCCCTGCATCTGCCAATATCTTAACAAGTTCAATTGCCATAATCGGTGTGTCGCTTGCAGGTTTAAGCACCAGCGTATTTCCGGCTATGAGAGCAGGCATTATTTTCCATGCCGGGATGGCAAGCGGGAAATTCCAGGGCGTGATGAGCCCCACCACACCTATCGGCCGGCGCACTGTCATTGCGAATTTATCCGGGAGTTCCGAGGGCGTGGTCTCTCCGAGAAGCCGTCTCCCCTCGCCCGCGGCATAATACGCTATATCGATGGCTTCCTGGACGTCACCCTGCGCTTCTTTAAGGACTTTTCCCATCTCGGTTGTCATGAGGCGGGCAAGCTCTTCTTTTCGCTCCTCAAGCATCCGTGCTGCCCGGAAAAGTATCTTTGCGCGCTGCGGGGCTGGTGTGCTGCTCCATGAATCGAAAGCTTCTTCAGCGCTATCAATGGCGCTTTTTACATCCTCATCCGAGGCTTTGTGTATTTTGCCGATTAACTCAAGCGTCGCTGGATTTATGTCATCGAATGTCTCGCCATCACTTGATTCTAACCATTCTCCGTTTATGAAAAGCTTGTATTCCTGCAAAAACCTCACCCTGTATTTAAGTTGGAGGCAATGCTATTTTAAGGTTTTTACGTTTAGCGTTTATAACCACGTTCTTAAATAATCATAATCCTGAATAAAAAGCTTCTTGTCTGGGTCTGGACAGGATTTACAGAATGAACAGGATTTATCCCGTCAATCCTGTTATCCCGTCTGAAAATGATACGTCAAGATTTGAAATTATGGATATTTACGAACCTTGCTATAGAATCATTGGAACATAAGCTTCAATTCATTCCCAAGCGGGTCCAACATACCTTCGCTATAGCCATGAGTCCCGGTCGTTACCTTATAGAACTGTTTTGGCTCTTTCGCTTTCTTAAAAGTATTTTCTGCAAGGTCGATGGGGATTATGTTATCATTTACAGAATGCATCATCACGAATTTGCGGGGTGGGATGAACCTGAGATATGTGTCAGGGTCGATGGAACGATAAAACCTGATTGCAGTTTCATCCCTGATATTGGCAATCTCCGACTCAGTATCATAACCGCTTGTGCTAATACCGATAACCCCGGAAATGGAAGGGTCAAGCGCAGCAGCAATGATGGCAAACCGCCCGCCGTTGCTCTCGCCGACAACAGCGATTCTTTCCGGGTCAATTCCGGGATATTGCCTTAACACATCAACCGCGCGCAGGGCATCAAACACCATCTTATGTTCGACAGGCTCTTTTCCGGCTTTAAATAATTCAAAATCGTATGCAAAATCCACACCGCCGCGGTTTCGCTGCTCTATGCCCAAGCTTGCATATCCCATATCTGAAAAGATATCAGCCAGCCTCTCTGTCCCTTCTTTTGATATGGTGGCGCCAGGGAGAATCACAATAGCCGGAACTTTTTTCTCCGATAACGGTATGCGAAGAAGTCCTTCTACGGTATAATCCTTGCTCTGGAAAGAAATGGTTTCAAGAGAATAGTTGCTTCCCGATTCGGTCTTGAGAATTTTGACATCAACTTTCCCCCTGTTTTCGGGATAGGATAGAACACCGTCTTTATCCACTTTCCATTCCTGGCTCCCCTGGGGGATTAGAAAATAAACAAGGGCCAGAATGATAAAAATACCGATTATGATGGCGACGGTTCTTGATTTACCCGATGTTTGCTCTTTTACTTTTTTTGAGCTTATTCTATGTTTGTTCTTCTTTCCACTCATTTGCGATGAATCAAATCAGCGAGTTCCGCTACTCTTTTCCCAAGCGCCCTTCCCTCTTTCAACCCGACCTCGTCCGAGCCTGCAGCGCCATAGTGCCCGCCTGTCTCTAATGGGTCGCCCACCACTACCAGCCCTTCTATGAGCATTGCCTGAAGTATCGAGATGAGCGTGGTTTCCTTGCCACCAGTCCTGTGTGCGCCCGTGACAAAGGCTGCGCCCACTTTATTGACCATCTTTTTCCTCACAATTACGGATTCGTCAAAGAATTTTTTAAGCTCTGCTGCCATCATCCCGAAATAGACAGGGGAGCCTGCTATGATGCCGTCATATTCGGGAAGTTTGTTCATATCGACTTCATCTACCGTGTTCAGCGTTGGGTTTCCCCCGCCCTCGCGCACGCCTTCGGCGACCGCCTTTGCGAGCTTTTCGGTGTTGCCTGCTCTTGAATAATAGACTATGAGAATTTTTGACATGAGGTATTGTTATATTTGAAAATCGATAAAGATTTCGATGGTGAAAAAAGTATAGTCACAGACTCAACTTGTAGCAGTATTTTACTCAACAATTGGTTTATAGTAATATACTTGTAAGGTTACTATGGCGTTCTCATTGTTCTTGTTTAAAATTGCAATACCCCCTTCATCGCTAATTGTGCACTCGTTATCATATCTTAAAACTTGGATTCCTCTGCAAGAAGGATAATTCACGAATTCATTTCCAGTCCCAATTAATTTAAAATCGGATGCTGAAGCGACAACATATATATCTACTGGGTTGGATGAAGTCACTGTGTAACGATATTTTACCGTTTTATCTGCTGATTTGTAGGTTCCACCATAATAATAAATATCTCCAGATTTTAAAACACTTGTTTCATCTTTAATTTTCTCCCATACCCATTTGATTTTTGGTTGTGTAGGAACGCCTGGGACTTCACTCGAAGTTTTACTCTCCTGAGTAATACAACCACTAAAAATTACTCCAAATAACGATAAAATTAAAAAATATTTGAAATAATTTATAAACTGATCCACATTAGATAATTATATTAATCATATAAAAGTTTTTCCTACTTTAGTTACTAATTCGTACCTGAAGTTCAGCATTTCAGAAGTTATTTTAAAAACTCAAAAAAGTAAAAAATAAAAAGACTAACTCACAAACTTCGGCGAGAAATACTTCTTGATAACAGTATCGCACTTCTCGCAGGTTATCATGAGCCAGTCCCCGACTTCCTGCTTATCATAGTTGTCAAATATGGATGCTCCGCAGTTGGGGCAGACATAATACTCCTTGAAATAGTAGTTATAGAATTCAGGACATCTCTCAAGCCAGTTGATAGTCTGGCGCAGTCTTTCAAGATACCTCTGCTTCCCGCCCTCTGCGCCTTTCTGCAATTCCTCATGCACGTGCTCTTCCATGTGCTTGATGTGGCGCTTGCTGTTTTTTCGTATCCTCTGGTAGTCGCTGATATACTCTTTCCCGTGCTCAAGATATTTCTGGTACCCTGTTTTTGTATCCGAGCCATCTCTTAGCGTTCTCAGGAAATATTCACTCATGAGGTCTTCCATCAGGTCTGAGCATTCCGTGCATATATTGTAGCCATTGTAGTTTTTTGAGTCCTGAACACCATTGCATATTTTGCAGGTTTCCATTCATCTCACCCAACAAGCACAGGTTTGGTAGCCTCTCGCGTAAACATTATGGGATACAGGTTCAGCACGGACAGCAGGTCTCCTTTTTTGATCTCTCCAGATTCCTGCCCCATGACATAAGCCACATTAATGGTTCTGTCTGTCTCCACAGGAGCCGGCCCTTCTCTTGCCCCGACCTTTATGACAGAAACGATTGGATGGTGGCTGAAAGCGCATGGCATTGCAAGCATATCTTTCTGCACCATGATGTCCTTTACCTTCACACGCTCAAGTTTCCCAGCCCCGATTGTAACATCCTCATCCGCAATTACCATCTCCCATTTTGCTCTTGTAGCTATGGTAAATTCATATGTCGATGCCTTCACTTTTCTTCTGTTGCGTAGCTCAAATAGTGCATAAACGAAACTTTAATTACCACGTAATGACTTTCAACAAACTCCGCTCCGATAGTGTAGCACGGCCAATCATGTCAGACTCTCACTCTGACGACTGGGGTTCAAATCCCCATCGGAGCATTTCTTAACCTTTCTAAAAGAGCCCCTGAATTGACAAAGGATGAATAGATAGAGTGTCTATATTCAACAACCGAAATTGATATATATGCACATCTACATGTGAATAATGTGGTATCCAATTAATCACTTGAATATGGAGCGAGAGATGGGTCGATGAAACTCCTTTTGATTAGTTGACAGTTTATTTTCAAAACAGGGTGGTATAAAAATGATAATTTGTGAGTGTGGAGAGATTATCGAGAATTGTACATTTAGAGATTATATTAAAACCTCTGCAAGTCCTTCAACGCCAACAATCGGACACAGAAAATGCGGGCACATATTCAATTTCATTGATGGAAAAAGGCCGAAGAAATATTCATCAAGGACAGAATTGAAGAATCTTGCGATGAGGTTTGCGGTGAAAAATAATCTTGAATCTGAAGCAGTCGGAAGGTTTCTTCTTGAAGTAGATCGTTTGAAGTCGAAGGGGTCGCTTTCCGATCATGACATTCTGGTTAAAGCATTTAATAATATTGTTAAATGAATGAATACTGCTGAACTACCATAATCATCCGTGGAATTTTCACTCGAATATTTCATAACAGACATGTTTGGTGATATAGATTCGTTATTGTCAAAAGTAAAGAACTGGAAAAACAACACGGGCATAATGACGAATTAATTCTATGACATTAGCAGATTAGACCGCAAGCAAACATATCAATGAGATTGGTGGAAAAATTTATCCATGCTCAAAACCATAATTAATTGCGGTTGTGTGTAAAAATTCAAAATAAATTTGATCATATTTGTGAAATAAAGAATCGAATAGATGGGTGGTAAAAGATGAGAGAAATAGCAAGGATACATGATAAAAAACATGAGGCAAATAGAAAAAACTCAATTTCAATGAAACTAAGGACAAATTTATCGCAATCAACAAATTCACCCGTTGATCGCATTATGTTCTTTCAAAGAACTATCGGTAACC
>JAPZAN010000172.1 GCA_027460605.1 Candidatus Methanoperedens sp. | reverse complement strand
AACTGCTGCATATCAAGTTCTTTCGCCTTCGCCGCAATGACATTATTCATTATCTGGCGGATAGCTTTAACCTGGTTTGCGCGTGCCCTTTTAATTGTGAAACATGATGGCTTTACTCTCAGGGTATAGCCGTCTTTTGTGGTTACCGAGATGTTTGTCTCAATAGCCGATGTCTGTCTTTTGACAAGTGAGCGCAGGTAATCCTGTGTCAACTGGTGCCCCATATATTTTGTATATGCCGAGTCCCCGCCAACGCGGTCGATTTTCAGAATCAGTTTGGTATTCTGCTTTGAAAGGTCGTTTGTCAATTCCCCCAGGGTTATTTCAACTATCCTTCCGATTAATTTTTCGGGCACATCAGCCACGGTTTCTCCGATATTTGTTTTTCCGAACATGTCAGGTGCAACTAAGTTGTACCATGATTTTGCTTTCCAGCCTTCTGCTTTTGTTACTGCCAAATAATTTCCTCCAGATTAATATGATTAAAATTGTGAATAAGTTCACAAAATCATGCGTTAAATAGAGCAATGGATACTTAATACTTTTGGACATGCTGCATAAATTAACGACATCCTTAAGTTTAATCAGGATAATTCAGCACCGCCCCATGCGGGGGTAACCAAGCGGCCAAAGGTGATAGACTCAAGATCTATTCTCGCAGGAGTTCGAGGGTTCAAATCCCTTCCCCCGCATTCATATTTTCCAGATAACTACAAGCCCCTCGAATCCACAATCTCCCCGGCCGTAGTGAAAAATGTCCCGCCAAGATGCAGCACCGGCTTTATCCTGGAAACGTCCAGCACGCCGTCCCTGACAGCCTCAATCTCGCATGTCGTAGCCACAACCTTTCCTATAAAGAGCGTATGGTCGCCCGCTTCTTTCGTATCTACAACCTTGCACTCAATATGCGCCGCACATTCTTTTACGCATGGCGTTTTCAATGCTATGGACTCAATCGGGGTCAGGCCGCACTTTTCAAATTTATCCCCTTCCCTTCCCGATATTGTACCTGCAAGCTGCACTTCTTTCAGTATATCTATGGTTGGAAGATTTAACACAAATTCCTTTGAGTATGTTATGCATTGATGTGTGTACCGGCTGCGCCCCACTGCAATGCAAAAGAGGGGCGGTTCAGCCGAAACGCTTGTTATCCAGGCAAGTGTGGCAACATTGGGTCTTCCATTCTTATCTATCGACGATACCAGTCCCACAAGCTGCGGGGCGAATAATCTATTTGGTTTTATATTGCATTCTGTTTTCATTTCAGCCCTCCACGGAATCTTCTATCCATTTAAGATAATCCGAAGAACCTTCATCCATCCTGAACGAGACCACGCAGGGCACTTCATAGCTGTGGATTTCTTTAACCCTTTTCTCTATTTCTTTAACCTTCTCGGTTTTTGTCTTGACTATAATCCCGAATTCGCCTGTCTCATCAATTTTACCTTAATTTACTGAGAATGTTCCAGGAGAACTCTTCTTGAATTCAACTAATATTGTCCTGCTGGTTTTTTTACTCTACTGGCTTCTTGTCATGTTCCTTGACAGGCGCGGAATCTTAAGCAAATATAATATCACTGCATACGGGCCGATATTGATGATTCGCACCACAAAAGGGCAGGGATTTCTCGACAGGCTTGCAGTTCACAAAAGATTCTGGAGGACATTTGCAAATATCGGACTTCCGGCGATGCTTATCGGAATGCTCGCGATGTTCATTCTCGTACTGTTCATCGACTACATGATGATTAAGTCGTTCCAGGCGCAGACCGTTCCTGTGCCGGGTAAATTCAACGAGCCCCGTAATATTTTCCTGATTCCGGGAATTAATGAGTATATACCTTTTTACTGGGGCATTATCGCTTTAATCATAACACTGGTCGTGCATGAGTTTTCACATGCCATTTTATGCAAAGTGGAAGGCATCCGGGTGAAATCGATGGGCATATTAGTGGCTCTTGTCCCTATCGGAGGCTTTGCAGAACCTGACGATGAACAGCTTCTCGGGAAAAAAGAAGAGAAAAAGGAGGCAGAAGCCGTACCGGTCGAACCTAAAAAGCTTGCAACACGCAGCGAACGGGTGAGGGTGCTTACAGCAGGCGTAATGGCAAATTTCGTTACCGCCTTTATCGCATTCGTACTTTTCTTTTCATTGCTCGGCTCTATTTCCCCTGTGGGAGATGTAATGGTAACAAGCGTGGTTCCCGGCTACCCAGCCGACCTTGCAGGCGTAAAACCAAATATGATATTGACCGGGATTAATGATAAAGATGTCAATACTGCGCATGATTTCATTTTTTATGCAAAAACGCTGGAACCGGGGAACAATGTTACTCTTCATTTGACCGAAAAGGGGGTTAAAAAAAATATCAATATGGTAGTGGCAGCTACCAACGAGACGCTCGCCGGCGTTCGGATATCTGAAGTCATACAAGGCTCACCCGCAGAAGCTGCCGGTTTAAAGAAAGGGATGATAATCGTAAAAATTGATAATACCGAAATCAAGGAACTTGATGATTTTATTAATTTCATGAATTCCACCACATCCGGCCAGAAAGTGGATGTTAATCTTTTGAGTAACAGCTCGGTTAACGCCCGAATGGAAATATTCAGTAATATCACGCTATCACAATATCCGTACCAGAACGATGCCAAAAAGGGTTTTCTCGGCGTTTCCTATTCGCCTGAGGGGGGAGCAATAAGTTATTCCATAGGAGTCGGCATAGGCCAGTTCCCGGCCGCAAACTATCTGCAAGTACTTAAGAAAATCCCTTCATATTTGACCGGTATCGCAGGCTGGGCTTTGCTTTTTGGTTTACCCATCTTTGGTATTCAGGGGGAAGGATTCCCGGGCTTTAGCGGGGTGCTTGCCAATTTCTATGAGCCTACAGGATGGGCTGTGCCTCTTGGAATCGGGATATTCTGGATTTTGAATATTCTTCTCTGGGTGGGCTGGATGAATTTCTATGCCGGCTTATTTAATTGTCTCCCCGCAGTGCCCCTGGACGGCGGGCATGTGTTCCGGGATGTTGTGGCCTCATCGCTATCAAGGGTCATTGGAAATGGCGAGAAAGTGGATAAACTTGCAAATTCAATTGTGGTGCTCTTTGCGGTGCTGATTCTGATGTCGTTTGTATTTATTATGATTGCTCCGTACGCAGCGCATGGGTTTTAGATTATGATTTCCATTATTCTGGCATTTTGCAGGGTTTAGCAAGCACCTTATGCGTTTGATTTTAGTTTAATTATATAATTTTTATACAGGGTTATAGCAATGAAGAAAATAATAGAGACCAATACTATTGCTCCTCCCGTAGCTATGTTAAAATAATAAGAACTAATTAAACCTGTTACTACAGAAAGTATTGCAAATACTGTTGAAAACAATATTGTTTCTTTGAAATTTTTAGATATTTGCAGGCTTATTGCCGTAGGAACTACAAGCAGTGATGAGACCAGCAAGATACCTACTATTTTTATTGACACAACCACTGTTATTGCAGTTAAGATAACCAGTGCATCGTTTAATTTATCCACAGGGATCCCGCTGACTATTGCGGATTCCTCATCGAAAGTAAGATAGACGAACTCTTTATAAAAGAGAATTATAGCCCCTACAGTTAATATGCCCAATCCCATAACTATTTGCAAATCTGTTTCATTTACTGTAAGGATGCTCCCGAACAGGTAGCTGAACAGGTTAACATTGAAACCATTTGCAAGGCTTAACAGAACGACAGCCACAGCAAGACCTGCTGAGAAAAATATTGCTATTGCCACATCCCCGTGAACTTTTGTTTTTCGCAAACGATTGATGCCCAGAGCGCTAATTGCCGAGAACAAAAGGGCTGTAATGATAGGATAAACGTTAAAAAACAAACCCAACGCTACACCACCCAATGCGATATGAGCCAACCCATCACCAATCATCGAGAGCCTTTTTAAAACAATAAAAGTACCAATAGCTGAGCATATTATTGCGACCATTATACCTGCAATAAAGGCTCGCTGCATAAAACTATATTGAAGTATCTCCAGCATGCTACTCTCCATGCAGATGGTGTATAAGCTTCATTCCTTCTATTGGAACGTCTATTAAAGATTCGTCAGCGTAGCATCCCGGGAAAAGCCTTTTGTTCATGCATACTAGCTTCCCTACGCGGGATGTTACTGTACCGATATCATGTGTAACCAGCACAAGGGTAATTTTTCTCTCTTTATTTAACCTCTCTAAAAAATCATAGAATTCTTTTTGAACGCGAATATCTACCCCGGCGGTTGGTTCGTCCAAAATCAATAATTCAGGTTCGCTTGCCAGAGCCCTTGCAATAAACACTCGCTGTTTCTCCCCGCCTGACAACTCGCCTATCATTTTATTTTTATATCCCTTCATGCCTACTATCTCTAAGGCGTCTTCGATTATTTGCAAATCCTTTTTATCAAGCTTTCTTAGCAATCCTTTTTTTGAGAATCTACCCATGGAAACAACTTCAAATACACTCAAGGGGAAGTTCATATCAAAATTTATGGCATGCTGAGCAACATAGCCTATTCTAAACCAATCCTTAAAATGATGTATATTCACACCAAACAATTCTACTGTGCCGCCTTTTGGTTTTATTAGTCCAAGCATTATTTTCAGAAGAGTTGTTTTGCCAGAGCCATTAGGACCAATAATTCCTAAAAAATCCCCCCGTTCAATTACAAGATTAATATCTTCAAGAACGCTTATGCCATCATGGTCAAAATTTAAATTAACTATCTCAATGATTCTTTCAGCCATTCTCCACCTCAAGCGCCAGTTTAAGATTTTTAACATTCTCCTGCATTAAAGTAAAGTAATTCTCCCCCTTCTTGATTTGAGCTTCGGAAATCCCCTCTATCGGGTTAAGCACCAGCGTTTGCGCGCCGGCTTCTTTTGCAATAACTTCAGATAGCTTCGGGCTTACTAAAGTCTCAAAGAAAATGTATTTAACCTGATTCTCTCGTGCAAGCCCGACTATCTCGGCAATCTTTGCAGGGCTGGGCTCTACGTCAGGAGAGAGTCCTGCAATTGCGATTTGCGTTAAACCATACCTTTCAGCAAAATAGCTGAATGCACTGTGAGAACTTATGAATACTTTCTTTTTGGCAGGGGCTAATTCTTTTGAAATATATACATCCAGCGCATCCATATCCTGCATAAGTGCTTGGGCGTTGGCTCTGTAATAATCGCTATTTTGCGGGTCGGCTTTAATAAACGCTTTCTCTATGGTCTCAACCTGATATTTTGCCAGCACCGGGTCAAGCCAGATATGCGGGTCAGTCGCATCCCCTTCTTTAATTAATTCAATACCTTCGCTGGAATCCACAACTATCAGTTTCCGAGATTCAATATTTTTTAGCGTATCAACGTAAGGTTCAAGACCCGCTCCGTTATAAACAAATATTTCAGATGATTGTATTCTGATAATGTCCTTCGGCCCTGGTTCCCAGTCGTGTGGTTCTGCGCCGGCAGGAACCAATACCGATACATCGGTTTTTTCACCCCCTATGCGCTTTGAAAATTCATACATGGGATAGAAAGTAGTAACAACATTAATTTTTCCACTTGATTTTGGCTGCTCTATGCACCCTATGAGGCTCACAAGCAATACGATGAGTAAAATTAGAGTAAATGCAGACTTTACAGAGTTCATCTCAGAGGTCTCCCGGACAGCAACAGCAAGTGTCGCGACTTATCTCGGTTCCACATGGACTGTGGTCGGGGTGAGCGAAATTCTTGCACAATATGTCCACCACATCTTTCGTGACAAAATATTCGAATCTTCCGGCAGCTTCACATGCAGTTTTTGCATCCATTCCCATACCTACCAGCATGCATACTATAAGCCCGTGCCGCCTGTTTAAGAATTCTGCGTACCTGATACCTTTTTCTGTCAGGAAACAGCCGTGATAGGGTGTATAGGTTATCAAATCGGTTTTTGCAAGCTCAAGTAATATCTTGGTTGTCGTGGATGGGTCGACTTTGAACTCATCGGAAATTTCATTAGTCTTTGCAGTTTTCTTCTCTTTAATGAATTTCAGATAGTCTATCTTTTTCGGGGATAGTTCCAATCCATTGATACCTTTCATATTTTCTAAATTTGGAGTGACTCCAAATATAGTTATCGCTCCAATATAATTATGTCTATGCCAGAAAATGATAACTTATGAAGCTATTTCCCGGTCAGTCTCATCAATATAAGGCTGGCTTCATACAGAATAACAAAAGGCACGGTCACCATTAACTGGCTGAAAATATCCGGTCCCGGCGTAATCCAAGCCGCTATTACGAGGAGGATAATGTAAGCATGTCTCCTGTAATAAGAGAGGGTCTTCCTTGTTGTCACGCCAAATCTGACAAGTAGATTCAAAATCAGCGGCAATTCAAAAGCAGCACCTATAATGACCGTAGTCATTACAATAAAATAAATGAACTCGTAAACAGAGAAATTCGCATTTATTCCGAGGCTCATGGCATCCTGGTAGAGGTAACTTAGAAACAGCGGGAGCATATAGAAATAGGCATATCCCGCCCCGGTTAAAAACAGCAATACGCCTGCGGCAATGATGGAGAATATCAGCGATTTATTTTGCGATATGACAGCCGGCAGCCTTCCTTTTAGCCCTTTATACGCATAATAAATAACAAGCGGGGATGCCAGAAGCGCCCCGAATATGAGGGACAGCTTGAACTCGAGCATCAGCACTTCCATGGGAGTGAGATAAACAATATTGGGTTTGTATATATTTAAACTATTAGATATATTCATCAAGTCGCCTGAAAGTGTTGTCAGGTTCTGCGCTATGACGGAATCATTAATCCTGTTGGATAACGCGGTGAGATTCTGGGAAATTTCAACCAGCTGCCCCGATGCGCCCGTTTTACCGGGCAGCTCAAGACGCCAGAACATATCGGTTTCTATTTTTTTAATCACTTCACCCATGAAGGAAAAAGAAACAAGCGCCCCGGCGCCGAAAACCGCAACTATGTAGAATACCTTTTTTTTAATTACGGAAATCAATGAAAAAATCTCTTCTATTGCCATTTCAGGTTCCTATCTGTAACGGTTCTGTTATTTTCTTTAACGTGGCTATGGCTGAGAGCGCGGCAAGATAACTTGTCCTTGGATTGGACGGGGATGGAACATTTTCAACATGACAGGTGAATGCCCCGAAATCTCCTTCTACCGTGATTTCATGAATATTCCTTGAGGCTTTGGGGTCAACGAAAATACTGACTTCGGTTTTTTTTGCGCCAATCCCGGCAAGACTCAATGAAGCCGCCACATTGACATTCTGGGGAAATGCCTTCACAGCATCCTCTGCGCTTCCTTTGAACAGGAGGGTTTTTTCATGGAAAG
>JAPZAN010000171.1 GCA_027460605.1 Candidatus Methanoperedens sp. | reverse complement strand
CGGCGAATCCATCCATAGCTGCTATATCGAATTCAGGGGATATGGAATGAGCAAAAATAGTTTCACTGAGTTCTCTGCCAATAGAGTCGTTAAGGCTGACCTGTTCTGATTCGCGCCTGAAGTAGAATATACTCTTTAAATCTCTTATTTTTTCAAACGCTTCATTAAGGGTTATTGGAGAGTTCATATTTTGCAGGTAATCTGTTTCTTGTTCTCTTTGTAATATGGCTCTCTTTTTTCCATTGCGCTTTTAAGCATCTCTTTAATTTCCTCCACAGTAGCTTCTTCGTTAATATCTATCAGGTTATCATTCCTCATAAGGCATGGTTTCAACTTTCCACCTGAAGTTATGCGCAGCCGGTTGCAGTTGGAACAGAATTTCGAATTGTCTATAGGTCTGACCAGTTCTACGTCTATTCCGTCTATGAAATATTTTTTCCTTCGGTGCATCAGGCGTTCTTTGGTAAATATGGCTCTAGATTCCAGCATTTTTTCTACGCTATCAATATTTACCATAAACTGTCTGGTGTTTTTAAAATTCATGAGTTCGTCTTGGAAGCGCATGAGATGAACCTGTAATTTTTTTATAGTGCTCTATGTTCAGCGAAGGAAGACTGACATTCACCCTGTCAAGACCGCTGTCAGCAAGAGATGCTGCCCGCTCTGCAAGAAATGCGCCGTTTGTTGTGACTGATATGTCTTTTAATTCAGGTAGCTCTGCTATTATATCCTCAAGGTCGCTTCTCAATAACGGCTCTCCACCTGAGAATTTTACTTTTTTTACTCCAAACCCTATTGCAGAACTGGTAATTTTGACAATGGTATCAAGGGATATTTCTCTCTTAGATTTTCCGTTTTCCCCTTCCTGGTGGCAATAAATGCAGTTTAAATTGCATTTTTGCGTTATCGAAATGCGAAGGCTGGTTATAACCCGACCATGGGGGTCGGTGAGCTCGTTATTCATGAATATATGTATTCCATGTTTATTGCAATCATAACTTTTTCTTGTTAAAATACTTATATAAACAGGCTATTATTCGAATAAAAATTCCATTACCTATTAGACTCCTTTTTGGACTTATTCTCCAATACCTTTTAATTATAAGGATAGATACAAGTAATATGGAAATCTAAAATGAGTTTGTATGCATCCTGAAAAAAATGTAATTCTGCTGGCGATACTCTTATTTGTAATTACTAGCGGATGTTTGGACACTGAAAAAGCTACAAAAGTAAATCTCTCTAATAGAAATAATGATGTCGGTGACAATTCAGATTCAGAGAGCCTCAGGATCGCGGTTTCTGCCATTATTTCACCTGATGAGACTCTGGTATATTATCAGGATATGTTCGATTATCTTTCTTTGAAAATGGGTGTTCCGGTTAAGCTTGTCCAGCGTAAGACCTATCAGGAAGTAAACGACCTCGTGCGGAAAAATAGCGTGGATGCAGCTTTTGTATGCAGTCTTGCATATATAGAGGGAAAAGACCTGTTCGGCATGGAACTCCTTGCAGTGCCCATAGTGCGAGGAGAACCTCGTTATTATTCATACATTATAGTGCCGGAGGACAGCAATATCAACACACTCGAAGAACTAAAAGGTAAAACCTTTGCCTACACAGACCCGCTTTCCAATTCAGGAAAGCTATCACCTGAGTATATGATAGCGCAGATGGGTGAGAATCCTGAGACTTTTTTCAGGCTGACGTTTTTCACTTACAGTCACGACAAATCCATTCAGGCGGTAGCTGAGAAGATGGTTGATGGTGCTGCCGTGGATAGTCTGGTATGGGATTTCAAAAATGCAACCGACCCGAGATTTACTTCAAGAACTAAAATTATAAGTAAGTCTCCTCCATACGGCATTCCTCCTGTGGTGATCTCAAAAGATATTGATCCAACTCTAAAAGAGAAGTTGCGCAAAATTCTTCTTCAAATGCATGAGGATAAAAAGGGAAAAGAGATACTGGATCGTATTATGATAGACAGGTTCTCGGAAGCGAACGACAGCATCTATGATTCTGTAAGAGAGATGAAAAAGGTAGTCAGCGATGCTAAAAGAAAAGATACATAAAATAAATAATTTCATAGGCGGGGGATTGGTAAGGAGATTTGTTATCTGGATAGTT
>JAPZAN010000170.1 GCA_027460605.1 Candidatus Methanoperedens sp. | reverse complement strand
AATCAATGGCTGTAACATAAATGTCCGTGATTTTTTGATAAGCCATGCGTTCGCTTGCACGAATCTCGCGAATTTCTTCCAAAAGCTCATCAAAATATCGCGTTTCAAAGCGTGTCCCATGCTTGAATCTCTCGCTGTCAATAGCAAAACCTTTTAAAATGTAACCCTTTAATTTATCGGTAGCCCATATACGAAATTGAGTGCCGCGAACCGAGTTGACCCTGTAACCAACAGCAATAATCGCCTCAAGGCTGTACCAGCTAATCTTTCGATTGACCTCTCTATCGCCTTCTCTTTGAACTACCGAGGATTCCTCGGTAGTTGATCTTTTATCTAACTCACCTTTGGCAAATATGTTTTTAAGATGGAAAGAAATATTGTCCGTAGAGCAATCAAAAAGTTCAGCCATGAGTTTTTGCGTCAGCCAGACGTTTTCATGTTCAAAACGTACTTCTATCCGGGCTTTGCCGTCCTCAGTTTCATAGATGGTAATTTGATTGCTTAAATTATCTTTACTCATGGTTTTATTCTCTTGCGGTTCTCTCTAATCAACTCATTAAGTATATTGTCAGACATATTCATTGTCATATAAAAATTACATCTTTTAAATCTTCAAAATGCGGATCCCCGCTGACCACTTTACAGCCCATTCTCTTTTGCTGGGCAATGATAAGCGCATCCATCATACCAAAACCTTTTTTTGTTTTCCTGAGTTCACTTCTAATCGTGGCAGCATCCAGCCAATCCTGCGTTAAAATACACCTGACCTCAGAAACTTTTCTCACAATGGAATACAGCTCTTCAAAATCCATACTTTCCCTGATAGCCCAACCTTTTATTTCAGCCAGGCAGCATTCAGGAATGAGGATAACATTATTTTCATCCTCTATTATTTTTTTAACCTTTTCACCTCTCTTTGAACCTGTGAAATATTCAACCCAGGCATAAGTATCTATCAGGTACACAGCTTCACCAGAGGTCTTCGTGCTCGGGCTCTTCCCTTTCAAACGGCTTTTTCCCCTTTGCAATCCCAAACCCGCTTACTTTTTCTTTTTTCAAAATATCGATATCGATTATATCCTTTTCAAATAATCCTAACTCAGCGACCTTGTCTTTTGGGATGATTACACCGAGGGAATTACCCCATTTTTTTACCTCTACAGCGGCATGGCACATAAATACAACAATGTAATTCCAGCTATATAAGTTATACGATATTGTATAACGGAAAAAGAACTTTATAGGATTGTTGAGCGTACAACGTGCCGATGATAAAAAAAATCGACTTATAAGGGCAGGTTTTTAAAATTCCCTGAAAAATAAAAAAGGGGGCTTACAGCCCCGCTCTCTGGACAATCACATCTGCTACCTGTTTGGCGCTCCTGAAGGGGAAATCGCCTGCTTTAAGCAGTTTTCCAGCTTCACCTGCTGTCATTTTAACATCTCTTACCTGGCAGGTAGTATCTGCCCCGTTCGGGAAGGCTGCAAGGAGTTCTCCGGGCGTCTTTAACGGGAACTTTGCACCTTTGAGCGCTCCCGTAATCTGGGCATGTATTTCATCCCTGACACTCATTCTTTCACCTCCGT
>JAPZAN010000169.1 GCA_027460605.1 Candidatus Methanoperedens sp. | reverse complement strand
ATTTGATATATTTACATTCCCCACAATTCTTGTCCACATATTCCTTGAACTGGAACATGAGTTTCCATGCGTGAGAATTGGCAAGGTCTTCCCTGCCCGGATGGTCATGAACATTGCCCATCACATATTTTGGCAAGCCTACAAAGCGATAGCAAGGATATATGCTCCCGTCAGGCCCGACTGCAAAGGTATCCCCCATGCAGTCCACGAAGGTACAGACAGTGCCCCGGTTGGTGAACACGCATTTGCACAGGTGGTCAATATTCATAAGTTCGATCTTACCCATGTTTTCCAGGTATTTATCCAGAAGATAAACTAACAATTCTCCGTACTCTTCGGGGTCAAGCGCCCATTTCCCTGGGTTTTCGGAACGTATCGATGGCAGTGCAGGATGCAATTTAAAATTCAATCCGTTCTTGAGGAAAAAATTGAAAATATCCTCTTTTAACTTTACGGAATGAGAGGTAAAGGTACAGATGAAACTCACCTTGAGACCCACTGCCCTTGCAATTTCATAGCCCCGCATGGTCTTTTTGTAGTATCCTTTTCCTCTCTGGAGGTCGGTAAGCTCTTCCGGGCCATCCAGACTTGAACCGATGGGAATATTATACTCAGCCAGGATTTGGGCTATTTCCGGCGTCATTTTCCAGAGATTGGTCTGCAGGGCAAAAGCCGGTTTCAGATGAGCTAAACCCCGTGCGAGCATGGGCAGCGCCTGCCTGTAAAAATCCGCGCCCGCAAGGAGCGGCTCACCGCCGTGGAAAGTAAATGTAACCGGGTCTTTGCGGAAATCTTTTAGCCATTTAACCGTTTCTTCGATGGTTTCAATGCTCATTATTGGAGAACCTTCCTCGGAACTCCAGCAATAACTGCATTTGGAAGGACAGCCCAGCGTAGGGATTATCATCACGTGAAAAGCCATAAAGCTCCTTGTTTTGACCTTCTTCAAGGTATTAATAGTTTTCCTGCAATATTCCGATTAATTGATTTGCTTTGTTTGAAATAAAAACGCAAGCGGGCTGGGAGGGATTTGAACCCACGGCCGTCGGATTAAGAGTCCGACGCTCTGCCTGTCTAAGCTACCAGCCCAATAGAAAGGGCTTTCCTCTAATAATGCTATCTAAATATATACATTTCGCAGTTACCATATCATGAAAATTGCACGCGATACATTAAATTTCATACTCGAAGTCTGCAAATCCTCGTATCCAAAAGAGTTTGCTGGCATGCTTTCGGCAGATGGTGATGTCATAACAGACGTGGTGGTCGTCCCGGGAACCGAATCAACCGATGAGAGCGCGGTGATGCAATTATTCATGCTTCCCAATATACCAACCGTGGGAACGGTGCACAGCCATCCCACAGGCGACACAAGACCATCAGCCGCCGACCTTGAACTGTTCGATGCAAAAGGCAGCATACACATAATTGTGGGCGCGCCATATACTATCACAAGCTGGACATGCTACAATAAAGAGGGGAAACCTGTCAAACTTGAGATAGTCGATTACGAGTTTAAAGAAAAAGAAGAAAACTGGTAATTATTTTTTCTTCCGGGTTTCTATATCTTTTTTAAGCCAGGGACCGACATCAGC
>JAPZAN010000168.1 GCA_027460605.1 Candidatus Methanoperedens sp. | reverse complement strand
TTAGCGATAGCTATCTAACAAAATTCAATAGATATATAAAAATACAGAAAAAACATGAAAAAGTAGGCAGCTTAAGCATGAATATTCATCACATGCTCAAAATTCAGGGAAAATTACAAGTTAATCGAAATCCTCTATAGTCTTATCCTTTGATTTGCACAGGATGATGCCGATAGAGGGATTTTCATCTTTCATCCTGACAAGATCATCAAGCGCAGCAAGATAAAATTGCATCTTACCCACATATTCAGGGATGAACTCCCCAATCTTAAGTTCCAGCGCCACGAGGCACTTAAGGCGGCGGTGATACAACAAGAGGTCGATGAAATATTCAGTTTCGCTGATCTCTAGGCGGTACTGGCTGCCGATGAATGAAAACACCCCGCCCATTTCGCGCATGAACGGTTCCACCTTCGCAAGAACTGCTCTCTCTAACTGGCGCTCGCTATGCTCATCACCAAGCTCAAGAAAGTCGAAGGTGTACTCATCCTTGACCGCAAGCTTTGCCTGGCTGCTTATTTCAGCAGGCAGGGTTTGCTCAAAATTTGTCTGGTTAAGCAGGGTTTTTTCATACGACTGGTTCTCAATCTGGTGTATGAGGACGTTCTTGCTCCAGCCGAATTTCCGGGTCATTCGGATGTAGAATTCGCGCTCTAATACATCCTTGCATTTCTCCATTATTATTATGTTTTTAGACCAGCTAATTTCTCGCACCAATGGTGCGAGTTTTATTTCACTGCTGTAAGTATCGTAGAAAAGCCTCATGCGCCAAAGGTTTGCAGCCGAAAATCCACCAATTCCCGCAAACTCCATCCTGAGATCCTTTGCCAGTTGTTCCACTACTGATTTACCCCGCGTCTCGCCTTTCGACGATTATTCGCCCAATGTCCCAGTAAAGCGAGATCAGTTCCTTATTTACACTCTTCAGAGCTTCGTATTGGGCTGAGCGGATACGTTGTTTGATGTCATTTAGAAGAACAACATAATCCTTCGGGATGAGATCATTCACCATCGCCCTTCATCTCCATGTGGCCCTTCCCACTCATCTAGTTTGATCGAGGATGCTTCTATATTTTTTATCGCCTTTTCCCTCTCTTCTTTAGTGTATTTTTTCATTGACAAGCCAGAATAGGTCGCACCTGTTTTAATACTTTCTAAAAATCATACCTAATTAGCTCCAATGTTTATGAACTATAAACAAAATGTTTACGGAATGTAAACTTTTATTTGCCAGGAACAATCGGAACTCAATCATTATGATTCATCTCCGAATCTTTTATCAAGCTTCCAGCAGCTTCTCGACATTCTCAGCAATGCGCCCTTCCAGTTCCCGCGCCTCTGCATTGAGTGTCTCAAGCTCCTCATTCAATTCCTCCAGGCGCTCCTTAAAATCAAAATCATCAGCCTCGCGCTCCGCTACTCCCACATAGCGCCCCGGATTCAGGCTCCAGCCCTGCGCCTCGATCTCGGAAAGTGCTGCCACCCTGCACAAGCCTGGCACATCCACGTACTTATTCTCTGGGAACTTCTCTTTCAAAATCGACGCGCTGCCGTTCGTTGTCTCAGGCTGCTCGCCCCGATAGAGCCTCACGATATTAGCAAGGAACTCAATCTGGTCAGGCATGAAATCGCGATGGGCGCGGTCAACCTGATGGAAGATGTGCCGCGCATCAAGGAACAGGACTTTGTCCTTGCGCGGCGTTTTAATCTTGCCGCGGTCAAAGAACCAGAGCGTGCATGGGAGGGTGACTGTGTAGAAGAAGTTTGAGCCCACGGCTATCATCACATCCACCGCACTTTTTTCGATAAGTGACTTTCGGATATCCTGCTCGCTTCCGCGGGCATCGCTGGCAGAGTTTGCCATCACAAATCCACACCGCCCGTTCTCATTCAGGGCGCTGTAAAATACCTGTATCCAGAGATAGTTGCCATTATCAGGCTTTGGCATCCCGAACGGAAAGCGGGGGTCATCCTTAATCCGCTCCTTATCCACTCTGTCAACGTTAAAAGGTGGATTTGCCATCACGAAATCGAATTTACCAAAACTTTTGTGGATATCTTCGTAGTAGCTGTTACCTTCACGAATGTCGCCTGAGAGACCGTGAACCGCGAGGTTCATCTTGCACAGGCGCACAGTCTCAGCGGTCTTTTCCTGGCCATATACGCTGATTTCAGCATTAGGGTTCTTCTTATGGTTTCCCACAAAACGCGCGCTCTGGACGAACATACCGCCAGAGCCGCACGCAGGGTCAAAGATACGCCCGTGGTAAGGTTCGATGACCTCGACAATGAGTTTAACAATAGAAGTGGGTGTAAAGAACTCCCCTCCTTTCTGTCCCTCGCTCATGGCAAACTTGCCAAGGAAATATTCATAAATCTTTCCAAAGGCATCGCCTTCAATGTCCATAGGCACGGTGTTGAATGTCTTTAGTAACTCCACGAGGGTGCTGTTATCGAGGTGGTTATAGGTCTTGGGCAGGATGTCCTTGAGCTCTTCGTTCTCAGCCTCGATGGCGCGCATTGCCTCATTGATGGCTTTGCCGATATCGGCACCTTCCGGAAGGTTGAGAAGCTTTGAGAATCTTGAAGCATCAGGCAGGTACAGGACACCGCGCGCCTGGTAATCAGTCCTCCCAACCGTCCGGCGACCCGTGCTTTTACCGTCCAGTTCCTGCTTTGCTATTGTGAACTTGTGGTCAGCGTAACGCAAAAAAATCAGTCCAAGGACAGGGACTGAGTATTCCGAAGATTTAAGTTTAGAATTTGCCCGAAGCTCGTCTGCGGCTTCCCACAAGTGTTTTTCAATCTCGTTATGATTCCCTGGCATTTTTAATCTTCATTTCTCCTTTAAGTACTTCATTCCCTCTCCTTCACAAGCGCATCAACCACAGAAGGGTCTGCCAGCGTGGTAATATCCCCGAGATCATGAATAGCCCCTGACGCAATTTTGCGGAGGATCCGCCTCATGATTTTCCCGGAGCGTGTCTTGGGAAGCGCATCCGCGAATTGAAGTTTTTCAGGTTTTGCTATCGGGCCTATTGAATTCCTGACGTGAGCTATGAGTTCTGTCTTCAATTCGTCGCTTTTTACCACGCCTTCCTTAAGCGTGACAAATGCATAGATTGCTTCTCCTTTTATCTCATGGGGATAACCCACAACCGCCGCCTCGGCAACCGCATTGTGGGACACAAGAGAACTTTCGATTTCCATAGTTCCGAGCCTGTGCCCTGAAACCTTAATCACATCGTCTATCCTTCCCATTAGCCAGTAATAACCATCCTCATCTTTCCTTGCCCCGTCCTCGGTCTGGTATAATCCAGGGAAAGTGGTGAAATATTTGTCCTTGAAACGCTTATGGTCGCCGTAAACCGTTCGCATCATCCCGGGCCAGGGTTTCTTGATAACAAGCTGCCCTCCTTCATTGACATCAGCTTCTTTACCATCCGCTCTCAAAACTACGGGTTCAATACCGGGGAAAGGAAACGTCGCAGAACCCGGCTTAAGCGGTGTTGCGCCAGGAAGAGGTGTGATAAGTATGCCTCCGGTCTCGGTCTGCCACCATGTATCAACTACAGGGCATCGGCTATTTCCGATAATGTTATAATACCAGAGCCACGCTTCGGGGTTTATGGGTTCCCCCACCGTGCCAAGAAGCCTGAGGCTTGAGAGATTCCTTCCCTTTGGCCACTTATCTCCGCTTTTTTCCATTGCCCTGATAGCGGTAGGAGCTGTGTAGAAAATCGTAACCTTATATTTTTCAACGAGTTCCCAGAACCTGTCCGGTTTCGGATAATCCGGCACCCCTTCGAACATAAGCTCAGTCGCCCCCGCTGCCAGCGGTGCATATACCGTGTAGCTGTGACCTGTCACCCATCCGCAGTCCGCGGTGCACCAGTAAATATCCCCGTCGCGGTAATCGAATATCCACCTGAAGGTCAGCAATACATACAGCAGGTATCCGCCTGTGGTATGCAGCACACCTTTTGGCTTGCCCGTACTCCCGCTTGTGTACAGGATGAACAGCGGGTCCTCGGCATCCATCACTTCAGGTTCGCATTCGTGTGAGACCGAAGACATTTCTTCATGCCACCAAAAATCGCGCCCTTTTTGCATATTTACGCTGGAAGCGGCGCGATTATAGACAATCACGGTTTCCACGCTATTATTAAGTGCCCTGTCCGCATTCTCCTTAAGGGGTACGGTCTTACCTCCCCTAAAGCCCACATTTGCCGTAATTAACATCTTACATGAGCTGTCACGAATGCGGTCGCGCAGTGAATCGGCGCTGAAACCCGCAAATACCACGTTGTGAATGGCGCCGATTCTTGCACATGCAAGCATCGAAATCACAAGCTGCGGTATCATCGGCAAATAAATTGCCACCCTATCGCCCTTCTTGATTCCTTTTTTCCTCAGAACGTTTGCGAATTTACATACTTCTGTATGCAATTGTGCGTAGGTATAACTCTCGGTGTCCCCGTTATCGCCTTCCCAGAATATGGCTATTCTGTTCCCGCGCGAAGAAAGATGCCTGTCAAGGCAGTTGTACGATGCATTCAGTTTTCCCCCTTCAAACCACCTGCATATTACGTTTTCCGGATCCCATGAATAAACACTATCCCATTTTTTAAACCACACGAGGTCTTCCGCTTTCTGCGCCCAGAATGAAGCAGGGTCTTTAATGGAATCGTCATAAATTTTTTTATATTCTTCGAAACTTTTTATATATGCCTTCTTGCTAAATTCCGGTGCGGGATTAAATATGCGTTTTTCCTTAAGTAGGGATTCAATAGTGTATTCGGCCATATTACTTTACCTGCCTTAGCTTAATTCATTGTCGTTATTAAATAGGTTATCAGTTCCTGAAAGAATAAACCTGAGGTATCAACTCTATATTAATCAAAGTATTATAAATCTTTATTTTATCAAATAAACTGTAAATAACTGTGTTTAACTTAAAATATACTTACCCCTTTGTTTCAACTGGAAAAACATATTGGAAAATTATGGGTATTATTATCACGAAGCGAACACCAGAAGAGATTTATTTTTATATTAAGGATATTTTAAGCTTGATTTTTAAAAAATACGTAATTAATCCTTGTTTTTTGATTTAAACACTAATTAACCTTTATTTCGATTGAAAAGCTTAAATATAAGAAGTTACATCTATTCACATGTCGTTCACAAATATTTCACCTAAGAAGGAGACATCGGAGGGGAAATCCGCATGTCAGGCTGTCCGCTACGAACGGGCGGACAGCGCTCCCATTTTTTGAGGAATTATGAAAATACGGCTCGAAATCGAAGGAAAAAATGCAGGCAGCATAAATTATAAAGGACCCGACTGCGCCGAACTTGCTGTAACTTATATCAATTCAATCGAAGCCGATGAGGTTTTTATCCACTTTGAAAAAGATGACGGGACGAGAGCAAATGCGCAATTCGAAGGCGAATTCCTCGCCATGTCTGCCACTAAATTCATCATGACGGCTGCAAAAAGTAAAACCGCTGCCCCGCAGGAAACATCCTTTCCAACAGGTATCGACGAGTCCGAACCTCTTACATTGAAAGAGCGTTTAGAGATGTTCCTGCGATTTGAATATCCCAGAATATGGTTCTCATCCCTCGATGTAAAACGACAGTATGAGAGCGTGTACGGGAAAATCAGCCTGAGCACCGTATCAACATACCTGGCAAGAATGTACAGGGATAATATACTTTTGCGAAGAGGAAATCGCAACCAGAGGGAGTATCGGTTTAAAGAGGAAACTGCTCTTCTCTCGAATATGGAATATGCACTGGCAAAATGAATGTGCAAAAATAGTGACGGGTTGATGAGCCGACCCCTCAAGGCTAACTTTCAGGGCTTACAGCACCCTCGCAACACCAAATTCTGTGTTGGCTTCGCTGTAAATCGCGCTCCGTGCGCTTTCTTTAGCACCCCGGACAGGGAGAAATCCCAGTCAAACCACTTCCTTTCAGACCTTGAACGGTCACGGGGCATTCACGCCCGGGAAACTTGGAATTTACTATATTCCAATATGGTCATTCTGCCGATTTCTTGCTAGCTCATCATAGCGTGC
>JAPZAN010000167.1 GCA_027460605.1 Candidatus Methanoperedens sp. | reverse complement strand
TTGCGGATAAACTCGGGTTTATCCATCAGCGCCGTCACACGCTCGACCATTTTCTTTCTTCTGCCCATATATGATTTACCTCTTTTATTGGAAATTTTGGTTCTCTATTATTCTATCCTATATAAACACTTTGAAAACCGGAAAAACATTACGGGGAAAGGAAAAATGCTTTTATAAGTGATATGTATGGATGAACCGGATGGGAAAATAAAAAAAGTATCACATAACCCTGAGGTTATGCGATTTTACCGCGCCGCCTTCGCAACTCTTTCTATATTGTCCTTCTTGCCCATGGCGTAACCTTTAACGTCATGGTTGGCTGCTGCGATTATCTCGTCTGCAAGAGCGTTTGCAAGGGATTTCTTTGTACCGAAAGACGCCTGCTGCGCCCCCTCGGCTATGAGCCGTAACGCCGTATCCACACGGCGCTGGGGTGCTGTGTCCACGGATTTTGGAACTGCTATGCCGCCGTACTGCAATCGTACCGTTTCCTCTCTTGGCCCTGCGTTTATGATTGCATTCACAAGCATCTGCACAGGATTCTGTCCCGTTTTCTTATTGACAATTTCAAAAGCTTCCTTGATATTATTGATAACCGTTATCTTCTGCCCCGTGTTGTTTTCTTCACGCATTATCTTATTGACAAGCCGCTCAACGATGTTATATGTCGATTTACTGAACTGCTGTTTTGCATTCCTGCCGCCGGAGTGGGGAATAACAATCGGTAAGAGATTGATATAGCCTTTGACGCTTGGGTCTTTAACCTCAACTTCTGTAAAATCCCATTTTCCGAATAATTTTTGCATATTATCTCACCGGTTTTTCCTTTTTACCAAGAACCATCTGTCTTAAATTTACGTTATTCACAGCTATCACTTTCCAGCGTACACCCGGGATATCCCCCATAGCACCGCCCATCCTGCCGCCTATCCGTTCCACGATTACTTCATCATGTTCATCAATGAAATTGACCGCGCCGTCTCCGGGGCAGAATGCCGATATCTGCTTCCCGTTCTTGATAAGCTGAAGGCGTATGCATTTGCGGATAGCGGAATTGGGTTGTTTTGCCTCAATTCCGACCTTTTCAAGCGCAATACCTCGTGCCTGGGGCGCTCCCCCGAGAGGGTCTGCCTTTACGTCCAGGTTAAGGGCCCGTCTTGCGTAATCACCATCTGCCCATCTGAAATTCTTGCTATCGCTTTTTAGTTTGCGAGCCGCGTATAATCCTTTTCCCATGTAGTTTTTTCCTCCAAATAATTTTGATTACTGAATAATCACGTCGTTTATATTATGGTGCCTTAAGGAGAGCTTTTTTACCTTTTCGATATTTTTGCCGTCTCTCCCGATGGCAAGCCCCTTCTCCGGCAGGGTCATCGGAATGTTCGATTATTTCAATATGTTTTCCGA
This sequence comes from Candidatus Methanoperedens sp., assembly GCA_027460605.1. GTDB lineage: Archaea > Halobacteriota > Methanosarcinia > Methanosarcinales > Methanoperedenaceae > Methanoperedens. Next base: position 1,075 of record JAPZAN010000167.1, on the reverse strand, counting down.
TTGCATTCTTCACGCGATTGATATGGTCCCCGCCTTTCCCGATTGCCAATCCCATCTCTCCATTTTTAACAACAAACAACAACCTGTTGTTCTCCGAATCCTCATAGCAATCTCTCACCCTTGCACCTGTAAGGTTTTCAAATAATGCTATATACCGTATTCCATCGGTGCTTAACTTGACTTCACTCATTATTCTCCCTTGAAAGAGAGTATTTCCGACTCTCCCGGTTCCAGCACTGCAAGCGCAGCAATCGAAAACGGTTTGCCGCATGCAATTCCAAGGTCAACACTCGACCCCGGAAAATTGATAACAGGCACGCCTTTCACTTCATCCTTTGTCTTTTCAAAACAATTAGACGATACTACAACAACCTGCGCTTTGCCGTTCTTTACAGCATCAGTGGTCTGCCTTGAGCCGATTACTACTTTCCCTGTTGATAGAACATTTCTCAATACTTTGTTAATATCAGTTTCCATACTTATTCTCCTTTATGTAGCTTTTTTTGCAATCAACTTAACGTTTCCTGTACCCAGCCTTATGGGCTGCCCTACTATTACATTTTCCGTTACTCCACGGAGTTCGTCAATATCCCCGCGCATGCCAGAATCCAGAAGATGGTTGACGGTCACTTCAAATGCAGCCCGTGCAAGAACGCTTGCTTTTTCACCGGATATGCCATGCCTGCCTATTGGTTTTACATCCCCGTCCACAGTCATTATATCAGAAACGAGCATGATATGGCGCACATCCACGGTAAGACCCTGTTCCCTTAGCGTCTCCGTCGCCTCATGTATCAATGCCGCCCTGGCAGCCTCTATACCCATAACTTCATAGATTTCATTGACGTTATTGGTGCGCGTTCTTGTCGCATCAACGCCTTCTATTGCCAGAACTTCTTTGAGCACCGAGCCTTCTGTATATAATACATATTCGCTGCTTTCTTCTTTCCTGATAACGACCCTTTTTATTCCCTTGATACCCTTCAATATGATAGATTGGACATTTTTGACAAGCTGGAGCAATTGCCTGTATGAGGGTTCCTCGGGTGTCAGTAAAAGATTATCTTCCTTGATT
>JAPZAN010000166.1 GCA_027460605.1 Candidatus Methanoperedens sp. | reverse complement strand
AGTACTTCTATTTTTGCATTTTTTCTAGCTTTTTTATCATGCCAGTGACTTTTTGGGGATGATTTAGTACCGTGATTCCCATAAGTTCCTTCAAAATCGTGACATTTCTGGAGTCCACATCCCGCACTTTGAGTTTTGCTAAGTCGCCCCTTATCGCACCGTAGCTGCAAAGCGTAATGCATAGACCGCACCCGTCGCATTTTAAGAGGTCAATCTGGTCTGTAATCGCCTGCTTCGGGCATTGCTGCGCCGGGGGACAGAGCTCGCATCTCATGCATATCTCCCTGTCAATGAAAAACGGCATTCTTGATTCAATTTCGCCTGCAATATCCACCGGCACGATGAAAACAGGAACGCCGCCTTTAACAGCCTGCGCCACTGCGTTTGTCACAAGGGTATCTGCTATCCCGTATGCAAGTTTTGCGGTTGTGTTTGAGGTGGCGGGTGTGACTATCAGGGCGTCATATTTTTGCAGGAGAAACCTGCCGGTCTTGGGAAAGCTGTCTCCCTGCTCGCGTTCATAATAACACTCTTCAAGGTAGCTGCCGCAAGAAATATTTGAAAGCTCATTTGCAAGGCCATACATCCTTATCACTTCTTCGGCAGCGCGCGATATAAAAGTGGTGACTTTTAGCTCCGGTTTATTGTGTTTAAGCTCTTTAAAAACCTCAAAACTTTCACGCAGGAAGTGTCCGGCGCCGGTGATGCCCCATGCGAGATTCATATCTGGATTTCAGCGTCCAACGCAGATATAGCTTGTTATTTCTAAAGATTTTTCAGGGATTTAATGTATAAATGCCATCTTTTGGAAAAATAGTGAAAATGTTAATGAAATCATACCAAATAGGTTTATATGCTTCACACTACTTTTAAGCATGAGGAACCATAGGCATATCCTACCCATTACAATTCCTTTTTTTGGTTCCTCCTAGTTATAAATCGGATTTTATTCTTCATCATAAACGTAGATATTACAGACTGTGCAAAGTCATTTAGCCATTTTGTTCAAACAAAACTATTACATTCCAGCCTGTTCTTTACCCGAACCCTTGAGGCAGTAACGATCCCACCTGAGAGCCATCGTCTTCTGGACAGGACATCCCGGGCAAATGCAACCTTTGTCTTTTTTAATTACTGTGCTTTTCCCGATTGCGCAGAAAGTGAGTTTCTTCTCCCCGGTTCCAATATAGGTGGGACATTTTCCGCAGATACATATCTTATCCAGCTCCTTGATTTTAGCCTGTACCTGTGCTGGAGACATTTTGCTCATTGCTTCCATATTCTGTTCAAAAGTTTTCTGTGGTTCTTTTGGCATATTTCCCCCTATTTACATTAACAATTAGTTATTCTGGTTATTAATATATAATAGTTTTATCCTTTTTACTTTTGTTGGCTCTAATTCTGTCATTTTCGCAGCGCTCCCCGGCTGAATATTTTTTTCATCTCCAGTAAGCCTATAATAAATACCATCACCAGGGCAACAAGTAGTAGCTGAATAAAGTTAATCGCAGCGAGATTAAACCTGTCATTCAAAAACGGGACATAAATCCCAAGGACAAGAAATGTGACTGCTGCTACTGCCCAGAGGTTAATAACCTTAT
>JAPZAN010000165.1 GCA_027460605.1 Candidatus Methanoperedens sp. | reverse complement strand
ATTTGACTTACATACTTACAAGAAAACTCGGCGGCGAATACAGTGTCGGGGGAGAGAATCTCCATATCACAGGCAAAAAAGACGTTCTCTCCTGGCTCATCAGCAACATATTCCCTGTATCCACTGAAGATGAGTTGCCGCATATTTTTGAAAACACTATTGGAGTGCCGCAGGGAATGCTGACGGCAGCATTCATGGATACCCCAACAAAGAGAAGAAAGACATTCGATGAAATACTCAAGGTTGACGAGTACAGGAATGCCTACGAGAATCTCAGGAACGCGATGAGCCTGATAGATGAAGGTGTCAGGGGCATAGAGAATGACATCGAGAAACTGCGTATCAGGACAGAGAATTATGAGCAAAAAAAGATTGAGAGAGACGAACTTGGAAAGACCATTGAGAGTATTAAGAAAGTCCTGAAGGAGTGCAGCGAGACCCTGAATACGGCTAAGGGCAGGCGGGATGCACTCAAAAAGCAGAAGGACGCGATGGACAGGCTTGAAAATGAGATAAAACAGGGGCGCATAAAAATAGAAGGATTGAAGCAGCTTCTTGAAAAGTCAAAAGACGAGCTTAAGAAATCCGAAGAAGCACATAAGATAGTTTCTGCACTTTTGGCGGATAAAGAAAGGTACGAAGAAGAGAGAAAGAAACAGGAAAAGCTTGAGGGCATGCGAAAAGAACGTGATGTGCTGAAAGACAAGTTAAACGGGATTAAAAATGAGCTTGCAGGATTGAATGAAAAACGCATGCGTCTTATGGCTTTGAAAGCCGATATAGAAAAAAACGCTTGTGAAAAGACGGCTCTCATACCTCTATCGGAAAAACAGGATGAGCTTGAACAGAAGCTTGAAACCGTAAAAGGGGAACATGCTGTTGCGCTCAATGAGATTAAGGATATAAAAGGCAGGATGAGCATCGCCGGTACTGAAAACCTTTGCCCTGTGATAAAAGGGATAAGGTGCAGCACAGTGGCGGATTTTTCTTCTTATTTCAGGGAGCAGATTGCGGACGCAGAGAAAAGACTTGGGGCTGCGCAAGACACACTGAAAGCCATGAACTCAGAATTAAAAGCTCTGGGCGACCCGCGAAGTAAAATAAAGGCTCTGGAACTGCTTGCTAAAAAAGGTGCGCTGGATGTTGAAAAAATATCCGGGGAAATAGAAAAAATCCCTGAAAAAGAAGGCGAGGCATCTCTACTTAAATCTGCACTTGAAAAATACAATTCTCTTGATATGGATGCAAGCACGGTGAAGAAAAAGCTAGCAGAGCTTGAACCTCTCTACAAGAGATATATGCAGAACCAGCCGCTTGCAGGAATGTCTGTGGAATATCATAAAGAGTGCGAGAGGCTTGAAAAAACAATAGTTGGGGAAGAAAATATGCTTGCGGGCTCCCAAAAGCTATATGACGGGATGGCTTTAGGTTTTAGCGCAAAGGCGAGTGCGTGGAGCTTGGGGCAAAAGTTCGCGGTTTTGAGGTGGAAATAAAAGAAAAAGACCGCCAGTTCCTGAAACTTGATAAAGAGATAGCTGAAATGATGAGCTATCTTGCAAAGATACGTGAATTTGAGGCAAAGCTTGAAAACGAGAAGAGGTTTGGGGAATATGCGAAGTTTATCCGCGAGACACTGCGGGATTCGGCACAACATATCGTTCTTGAGCTGATAGGTGAGATAAGCGAAGAGGCGAACGGTCTTTACTGCGCTATCATGGACGACTTCTCACAGGAATTGCGATGGAGCGAGGACTATGGGATAATAATAACCGAGAGCGGTGAGGAGAAAAATTTCCAGCAGTTAAGCGGAGGCGAGAAAATGGGGGCTGCGCTTGCTCTGCGACTTGCGCTCCTTAAGATGCTTTCCAACTCGGATTTCGTGTTTCTCGATGAGCCCACGCAGAATATGGATGAGATACGAAGAGAAAACCTCTCAGAGCAGATAATGAACATTAAGGGTTTCAAACAGATTTTCGTTATATCCCATGACGATACGTTTAATGAAAAATACGGACATGTTGTGAAAATCGAAAAAACCAATGGCGAAAGCAGGGTTGTGGCATGATTGACCTGAAAAACATTTCTTTGCAGTTTGATGCCAAACTTGATTCTATAATGTCTTATGATATTGAACGCTCTGAATTGACTACGGAGTACAGGTCAGAACTTGAAAAGTTAAAAAACATAGACCTTTCAATGAATGAAAATCTTCCCCCATACAGCGGGGCGAAATTTCTTGAAACCGGAAAACTCATTCATCCTTTTCATTATAACTGGAAAAACCGCAACGAAGCGATGGAGTGGGTGGATTCCGTCCTTTCAGGGGTTGCAGTGGGGGCTGTTGACGGAAGCCAGATATATTCGGACAAGAATTTTGAGATTCCTATCGCAGTAATCCAGACCTCAAGCGTATTTAACAGGCATACCGCAGATAGCGATTATAAACAGGAAACAGGAGCATCCATCATCACGCCCGGGGAGTTTGAGGCTGCAAGCGTGTATTCATTCGGGAGTGAATATGTGGATGCGCGCCGTTTTTCAATGGAATGCGATACAATCATACGGTTAATGAAAAAACATGAAAAGCTCTATGTCCTCCTGGATGGCGCCCTTATCCTGTCCCATATAAATGTCCTTAACAGGAATATCAGGGAGATATACATCAATGCAATCGTGAAGCTATTCTCGGCTTCCAGGGAAACACGCAATAACGTTATCGGTTTTATTGATACCACAATGCCGCGCGATATCACTCTTATGATGCATTTCCTCTTCGGGTTAAAAAAGACAAAACTCTCAGATACGCATCTTTTTTCCCATCTTTTGTGGGGAGAAAGAACTGCGGCTTTTCTCTGTGACAGGGATGACAGGCGGGGCGATGTTTCAAGCTCTGTGCTTGATAACTATGGGCTTTTTAAGAATAGCATAGCGTTTTTTTACATGAGGTTAAGTAATGGTCTTCCTGCGCGTGTGGAATTCCCTGCATGGATACATGAAAAAGAAGATGTCGATAAGCTCGCGGATATCATTCGCGCCC
>JAPZAN010000164.1 GCA_027460605.1 Candidatus Methanoperedens sp. | reverse complement strand
GGACAGGGAGAAATCCCAGTCAAACCACTTCCTTTCAGACCTTGAACGGTCACGGGGCATTCACGCCCGGGAAACTTGGAATTTACTATATTCCAATATGGTCATTCTGCCGATTTCTTGCTAGCTCATCATAGCGTGCACCTTATTACACACATTTGTAATAAGGTAAATGATTATTTTAGTTTATCATGATTAATACTTTTCGATAACAAAACTGATAAAAAACAGGGTCACACACTTAATTAATAGTTTCAAGCTTGAACATCACATTTAAACCCTGCAATGTCATCTGGACTTTATCACCAAAACGCAGAATTTCTTCTACATTCACATTTTTTCCCCATTCATAAACGTAATCGTGAGTTCCTTGCATTGGCTTGAACCCCAGGGACATTAGCCGCTGATTAATCTCTGATGGTTTTCCGCCTTCACTGTTAAACCATACGATTAGATAGCTTTTCATAGTTCTATTAAGTTATTATTAATATTATATCATGTTTGTGGTCAATTCTCTTTATACCCCATCTCAGCCAATAGATTTCTTGCTATGTCAAGCGAATCTTCTTTGGTCCCGGCTTTGATAAGCATTCTCCCGCTCGGGTACATCGAGATTTCCACTCCTTTATAATTCAAAAGCAGTATGTGTTTTGTCGCTACTTTTGTATCGAAAATCCTGCTTGCGCTGATAAGATCAATTTTAATATTGGTACTCACTTCAAAAGCTGTTCTTCCAGAACATAATCTTACCGAAATCACCATATTTTAATTCATGTGAGATGCAACGGAAATATATAAGCATGCGTACGGACTCAATAAAAACAATATGATGGTACGAAACGCACCGATTTTATTTTTATTCTTTTTATTTTTCTTTTTTGCATTCACAGGTTCAGGTATAGGCGATACACTGTTGAACGGGACAGGCATATATCTTGCTTCCGGCGATTCCTACGGTCTTTACCAGGGATATGTGCTCAGCGTTAAAAGCGTAAGCGGCGATGGTTCTATCTGGCTCCAATTAACGGAAAACGATAAGATAGTAAAAAGTGAAATAGTGGCAACAAAGGGTCATTTCATTTACAATAAAAGCAACAGGACGATATTATCCATCAAAGTTGACAATCTATATTATGGTTCATCAGAACAAACCTTAGTGTCGCTAATCCCTGTTTACCAGTACGTTGACCCTGATTTGCCTGTTCCTGATATAACCGAAATGATTCCCAAAGATGTCAAAAATCCTGTTGATAAACGTCCACCTGCTGGAATATATACGCCGGGAGAACCTGTAATCTGGGTAGCCTGGGTCGTTTTTATTCTGGTTCTATATTATATCCTGCGTAAATTATGGTGAAGCAATGAAGATACTGAAAAAAGACCTCAGGTTTAATGAAGGAGAGATTTCACTTATCACAGAATCGCTGGATGACCTGTGGCATCTAAAATATATCCTTGAGCCTCAAGACATCGTATTTGCATTTACCAAACGAAGAATTGAAGGCGCAACCGACAAACTCCGGCCTGAAAAAGCCGATAAAAAAACTGTGCGCCTGGGGATTCAGGTAGAAAAGGTTGAATTCCATAAATTCTCAAACCGCCTCCGTGTGCACGGGATTATAGTGGAGGGGATAGATTCCGGGGCTCATCATACGCTCAACATCGAAGACGGGACAAATCTTTCAATAATCAAAAAATGGAAGAACGACCAGTTAGAAAGGATAAAAGAAGCTGAAATTGCATCCCGCCGCCCCAGGGTAATAATAGCGACAATAGAAGAGGGAGAGGCATGTATTGGAATGGTAAGACAGTTCGGGGTAGAGGAATCATCATCGCTTCGCCAGTCGCTTGGAAAAAGAGAAGGAAATCAACGGAACGAATTTTTTGGCGAGCTGACAGCGCAGTTGAAGTGGGCTGCCGATAAAGTCGATGCTGTTATACTTGCAGGTCCCGGGTTCACCAAAGAAGATTTTCTTGATTTTGTAAAAACAAGGGAACCGGACCTCGCAAAAAAAATAGTCCTTGAGGATACTACATCCATAGGAGTTTCAGGTTTTCAGGAAGTATTGCGAAGGGGAGCAGTTGACAGGATAACTGAGGAATCCAGGATCGGGAGGGAAGCAAACCTCATAGAAGAATTGATGAAAGAGATCTCAATAAACGGGAAAGTAGCATACGGCATGGACGATGTCAGGAATGCACAGAGCCTTGGCGCAATAGAGACTTTGCTGATAACGGATGAACTTCTTCGTACTGAACGGGAAGGCAACAATATTGATGGTTTTCTAAAGGCAGTCGAACATTCACAGGGGAGGATTGTTGTCTTTAGCACGGAATTTGAGCCTGGGAAAAAACTTGAATCCCTGGGCGGGATTGCGGGGCTTTTGCGTTTCAAGGTGTCGCCATGATTGCCGGTAATGCGGCTTCAGATATCAGATACCTGCTTGACCGCGGGTATCCGCAAAATGGGGCTGTAACCTTTGTGTGCAATCATTACCGCCTGGATGAAGAATCAAGACATCTCCTTTCAAGGGGTGTTCTTTCAAGGGCGGTGTCAGAGAAAAGAAGAAAAAAATTCCTGCCGTGCGATAAAATAAAAGGAAATAATATCGTAATTGATGGGTACAATATCATTATCGGCATGGAAAGTATCTTAGAGAAAAAAGCATTTCTCTGCGACGATGGAGTTGTCAGGGATATAAAGGGAGTTTTCAGGAATTTTAAGACCTCGGAAAATACAGGAAAAGCCATCGGGTTGATATTACAATTCCTGAAAGAAAAAACCCCCTCTCATGTATGTTTTCTTCTGGATTCGCAGGTAAGCAAAAGCGGGCTTCTCGCAAGGACGCTCAGGGAAGAAATGGCTAATTTCGGGTTAAAAGGGGATGCAATGACCTCAAAACATGTAGATTATGATTTAAAGCATTCGGATGACATTGTTGCATCCAGCGATGGCGTGATAATAGATGCTGCCGGGAAAGTAGTAAATTTCCTCTACTGCATAATATCCGGATTCCCGCATCTTGAGGCGGCAGTTGGAAAAATAAATGAATTTCAAGGAAGGTTGAATGAAAAAGATAGGCATAGCAGTAACGGACGTCGATGATTGGACGGGCGTTAGCCTCTGCAATTCAATCGAATATTACGGGATGATGCCTGTAAAATTCAGTTTCAATGAAGCGACTTCGGAAATCTCATCAGGCAAGATTTATTCGGGAAATATCGATTTAACTGTTCTTGATGCTGTTATTGTAAGAGACTTAGGGCCCGCGACCCACAACGACGTTTCGTTCAGGTTTGATATCCTCTGCCAGCTAAAAGAACTTGGCGTTGCGGTCATAAATTCACCCGAATCAATAGCTAAAGCGGCAAACAAGTATGTCTCAAGTTTTTTGTTCCAGAAAAACGGCATACCAACACCCAAAACTATTGTGACAAACAATCTGGATGAAGCCATCGCAGCGTTATCTTCTTTCGGGCGAGCAGTTGTGAAACCTGTATTCGGATATAAAGGGGTAGGTGTGGAGTGTATCAGGAACAGCGAAAGCGGAGCGTTGAAACTCAAAAAGCTCTTTAAAGAAAGAATATTGATATATATTCAGGAATTCATACCAAATCCCGGAAGGGACATACGTGTATTTGTGGTGAACGGGAAAGTTGCGGGCTCGATATACAGGATTGCGCCGGATGGCGGCTGGATAAATAACCTGAGCCAGGGAGGCAGCGCAAAACCCTGCGTGTTGACCGATGAACAGGAAAGACTGACTCTTAAAGCTGCCCGGGTTATCGGGACGGTATATGCAGGCGTGGATATTATCGAGGGAGATAGGGATTATGTAATCGAGATTAACGGAACGCCTTCGGGGAAGGGAATATTCGAGGCATGCGGGGTGGATGTTACAAGGACGATTGCTGAATATTTAGAAGGGTTGATTTAAGAAAGATCATCCCACTAACTTTCATCTGAAAGAAGTGTTGGGTTAACATGAAATGAAGATTGGTACGAATCAGTCCTCTACATAGACATAATCATCCACAGTTCCGGCATCGGCTTTTACCATCCGGCTAATATTCTTTGGCGCAGCCTTTTCCTGGGAAGGCGTTTTCTTGATTTGCAAAAGTTCATCCTCATGCCTCAATGCAATTCGCGTAACATCATCAATCAAATCGGAAAGTGGCTTTTTCTTGCGAAAAGTCAGGGTCATCTTTGCCTGCAGCATATCAAGAAGCTGCTTTGTCTCATCCGATACCTTGATTGTAGTAGTCATAAAATACTATTATACTTTTATACTAAAAATACTTTTCTACTTGTCAATTGAGCTAAAAGGAATATATTGAGGCATAGTTAATAATTATTCGTGAACGATTCCACAATCTATAAATATAACCAATCACAAACAAAAATGTGGTGTAAAGCAATGCAATTAAAAACATCCCGCCTGTTGTTAGCAATAATCCCGGCTATATTTGCATTCTTCCTTGTATCGACTACTACATTAGCAATGATTAACAGCGATACGGTTGCAATTGTCGTCGGGGTTGGGGCAGCTTTAAGTTCGACTGCTGTAATTCTCAGGCATTAAAAAAGATAGAAACCTGGATAAACATAAGGGGATTAGCAGGGCTATTTTATGAAATTTGAGGATATCATCGAACAGATTGAAAATGTCAGCAAAGCCGAAATAAAACGAGTTGCACCGAAGGAATGCAGTGAAATAAAAAATATTATTTTTAATTCAAACCCCCATGACCCCTATCGGAAAATGGTGCTCGGTTACCTGACATCCCTCTGCGCAGAGTGCATGTACCCTGAAACCCTTTTTATTCCGAAGGATAATCTTTATTATATCGGATTTGAACTTGACGGGGGAAATATCGAAGTTGGAGCCGCCGGTAACATGCTCGGGACTTGTATGAGGAACGGAAAGATTGCCGCCAGAACGGCAGGTGATGAAACTGGAAAATCCATGACCGGTGGCGAGATAATCGCAGGCGATATCAAAAGCATAGGCGATACCATAGGCGGGAGAATAATAACAAAAAAAGCAGGAAAAATTGCAAAAAAGCAGGGTGCGCAGATTCTCATAAATGGCGTGATATTCAAGCGCGGGTTACTGGATAGGTTATTCGGGAAATGACCGGTTATTCAAACCGGGGAAATCCATGCGAGCCCGCCGCATGATTATCATCTATCTTATAATTATCATAATCATTAAAATTTTAATAGAAAAATTTAAATAAGATAATAACCGAATATACTTTAACAGGTCAAAACTGAGAGCGGCCTGAATAAGCCCGAGAAATCGCTATCGTGGTGTGGGAAGCTCTCGCTGGCGGCATAAAATTAAAATATATCAGGAGGCACTAGCTATGGGAATATGGGCATGGATTCAACCTGTTGACAGGATATGGAAAGTCGTAACAGATGCTGAAAAAGGGATGCTATGCGTATACAATGAAAAAAACGAGTTAATTCAGGAAAACAAGGGGCTTACTAAAGAAGAGGTTTATTTTATCGAACAAAATTTCCTTGAAATAGTGGCGACCAACCTGTCGGAGGATAAAACAGCACCCCCTCATGTCGTGGATATTGCAAAACCGGAGCCGGAATTCAATTACATGTATGCATGATGTATACATCGCATATTAAAAGTTTTTTATATTGTCCCCACCTCCGTACCAATTCCGTTCAGCCCGTAAAGACTCTGGCGCGCATCCTGGAAATAGAAACGTTCCTGGAGTATTTTTTCTTCTCGCAGTCTGTTCAGGGCGTATCGTACTGTTCTTGCCGGAAGATAGGTTTCCCTCGCAATATCTTTCTGTGTTAAAAACCCGCTGGATTTTAAAACCTTAAAAACAAGTTTGGCTGAGGGAGGTAAATGATCTATCCTGGCATTCGCTGGCTCAAATTGTTGCCCATTGTTTGCAAAGACGATTCCTCATTGGTTCATCACCAGCCTTTACTTCAGGTTTATCCTTTATAAATGTATTTATTCGGGCAATTATTGTAGAGTCCTGATATTTTTTCGCTGATTTTTTTCAGCACCCTTCTTTCTTTCGTTCATTTCTTATTTCACCATCCAAAAGATTTAAAAAAGCGTCCTAAGATAGATTCAGTTGCATTTTTCTAACAAAAACTTCATTTGGCGTTTTTCCCCATTCAAGTTCCAAAGAACCATGTATTCTATCATTATACCAATCTTTAAATTCATTTGCCGAATTAAATTTATTTCTATGCCTGAGATACTCTTGAAACCACCTTTCGATCTTGCCATT
>JAPZAN010000163.1 GCA_027460605.1 Candidatus Methanoperedens sp. | reverse complement strand
AACTTCTTGCAGTCGTCTCATCACATATAGTCCCTGAAAAAATGGTCTTTTCGACATTTTTTATATTAACCGTTTTCTGGGAGATTTCCAGAACCTGCCCGGTTACTTCGATGCTGCGGTCCCCGATTTGTATATCCTTTAGTTTCTTGATTATAGTTTTTTCCCCACCGCCATATTTCTTAATCAGGCTTCTCTTGGCTTCGCTAAGTGGGACTCTGTATTCGAGCAGTTTTTTTAAATCTGCAGTAATACTACTTTCATCTACTTCATTATCGAGCGCCCTTTTTATTTCTTCGACATGGGGCGCAAATTCAAGTTCCATAAAGCCTCCTTCTTTGACGACCCAAAATTATTCTTTCAAGAGGGGTTCATCAACCTGACCGATGGAATAAGTGCTATATGGCAATAAAAGATAAAAAACCATCGGATATTTATTTCCCCAAATCCACAACCTCATAATTCAATCCCTCGGACTCAAGCCTGTTGAGCAGCGAAGGAACCTCCTCGTCCACCGAAACTACAAGCGAGGAAAGCCCATGAAATGCAGCCTCCACGACTGATTCTTTGGCTCCGAAGAGAATGCCGGGTTGGATATTGATTTTACGAAGAGATATCAGCGCCTCGACACCTATCGCTGCGATATACGGCTTATTCTCAACATGTTTCTTTAACATCTCGTAATCCACATTTCGGGAACCTCCCTTTTCTACCCTTGGCACCTTGCAAATGGTAATATTGACCGGGCTAAAACTTATCATACCCTTCAAATCCGTCACCCCGACATCCTCCCCGACCGCCGCATCTGATATTGTAGTACCCGTGACATCGCCTTTTGAACCTGCAAACAGCAAACCATTCTCCATCCAGAGCGAGACTTTTTGCCCTTTTTTAAATCTTTCCCTGGCAATTGCAGTAGCTACCGAGACGTGACTTACAATATCCTCCATAACAAAACGCGCATATTTTTTCAGCTCCTGCGCCCTTTCAAGAACCCACTCAATACCTTTTTTGGTAACACGGTAACGCACCCTGCCGTCTGAGTATAAAAGCCCATCCGATACAAGGTCTTTGATATATTCCGAAACCGCCTGAGGTGTTATGCCTATCTTATCCGCAATCTCTTTCTGCATTACATCAGGCTGGTGTGCGGCTATTTCAACAAGAATCTGGAATTTAGTTATCTCTTTTTTACTCCGCAGTATCATAAAGGGTTACGCCCCTTTATGACAGTCCACGTATGGCTTCGCCATACGTGTGCGCGGTGTAAACTGACGCAACAGTTTTTGATAAAACTTTCTTAAAGTTTTTCATTCGGTTTCCCCGAACAGTTCAATCCTCTGCCCTTTCACTGACAGGATGTGTGAACGCCTTGCGACCGCACGGATGAACATAATACTCTTATCTACTACCCTCTGCAGACCGTTCATTGATTGATTACCGGCTTTAACTTCTTTCTCTATTATCTCAATATAATTCCTTATTTCGCTATCGCTTTTAAAAGTGACCATTATCATGTCGCTTAAATCTTCAACGCTGCATTGGAAATTGACCTGGACCCTGGAATAAGACGAATGATATTCTTTTTCAGGGGTTTTCCCGGGCTGCGGCATTCGCCACTTGCTTTCCACAAATCCGCTCTTTTTCA
>JAPZAN010000162.1 GCA_027460605.1 Candidatus Methanoperedens sp. | reverse complement strand
TGATGCATGCGGTTCCAATCTTTCCTTGCTATGCTCATCCAGTCGGATGGTAAGGAAGCTTCCGTCATAGGTTTACCCCGTTTTCCAGTATGTCCATTATGAACTGGTCACCAACTTTTCGTCTCGTTTCGGTTTCTTCTGGGGTAAGCACGATAGGCGCAACCGGTAATCCGTTTCTCAGGTCACGGATGAGACGTTTTGCCGATGCTATTCTTTCAAAAAACCTTTCTTTTTGAGGTGCTATTACCAGCAGATCCACATCGCTATCTTCGGTTTCCTCACCTCTTGCATAAGAACCAAAAAGAATTACTTTTTCAGCATTATAATTCTTCTTCAGCCGCTCGCTTATTTTTTGTAACCTCTCCAGAATCTCCCTCTTCATGATTTTGATTCCTCAAACATCCAAATTCCTTACATCCTTCGCATGCTTCTCGATGAACTCGCGCCTCGGCTCCACCTTATCTCCCATAAGTATAGTAAATATCTCATCTGCTTTGATGGCGTCCTCAAGAGTGACCTTAAGCATGGTGCGCGATTCGGGATTCATGGTTGTATCCCAGAGCTGCTGCGGGTTCATCTCACCAAGACCCTTGTAGCGCTGCATGGCGATACCATCCCTTCCTATCTCAGCAAGCTTCTTGTTGAGTTCTTCCTCATTATACACGTAAAACTCGGATTTCCCTTTCTTCACCTTGAAAAGCGGAGGCTGGGCAATATAGATATACCCGCTCTCGATAAGGGGGCGCATATACCTGTAAAACAATGTAAGCAATAATGTCCTGATGTGGCTTCCATCAACATCGGCATCAGTCATAACCACAATCTTATGGTACCGGGTTTTTTCGATATCGAATTCCTCTCCTTCGCCAATTCCCGCGCCGATGGCAGTTATTAGCGCGCGTATTTCTTCATTCTTCAAAATCTTGGTAAGCCGCGCTTTCTCCACGTTCAATATCTTACCGCGAAGTGGCAGTATCGCCTGGAACCTGCGATTGCGTCCCTGTTTCGCGCTTCCACCGGCTGAATCTCCTTCCACGATATAAATCTCGCTAAGCTTCGGGTCTTTTTCCGAACAATCCGCTAATTTTCCGGGGAGCGAGCTCACTTCAAGCGCGTTCTTCCGGCGCGTGAGTTCACGCGCCTTCCTTGCCGCCTCCCTTGCCTCGGCAGCCTCAAGAGCCTTTGAAAGAATGGTTACATTGATTATTGCGGTCAGCCCTTCCCTGACATCATCCCCCGATAATTTTTCCTCACCTTTCAGCAGCCCCTTTGCTTTAGCGTAATCGTTGGATACCTTTGTGAGCGCTGCCTTGAATCCGACAAGGTGCGTTCCACCTTCGTGCGTGTTGATGTTGTTGGCAAAAGCATACACATTTTCAGTATAGCTGTCATTGTATTGCATGGCTATTTCAACCACAGTCGTATCCTTTTGCTTCTGGAAGTATATCGGTTTTTCATGAAGCATGTTTTTGTTTTTATTCAGGAACTCGACAAACGATACGATGCCCCCCTCGTACTGGAATACCTCTTCTTTTTGCGTGAATTCATCCTTCAACGATATTTTGACGCCTTTATTGAGGAAAGCAAGTTCCCGCAGCCTGGCAGCCAGCATATCGAGGTTGAACTCAAGCGTTTCGAAAATAGTTTTGTCAGGCTTGAAAGTAACCGTTGTGCCCGCCGCCTGCGTTGATTCGCCTATGAGGGTTACGGCGGTAACGGGTTTTCCGCATTCGTACCTCTGTTTGTACAGCTTGCCTTCGCGCCTGACTTCCACTTCAAGCCATTCGGATAAGGCGTTGACTGCGGAAACTCCTACGCCGTGCAAGCCTCCTGAAACCTTGTAGGCATTGTTATCGAATTTCCCTCCGGCATGGAGCATTGTCATGACCACTTCGAGCGCAGATTTCTGGTATTTCGGCATGACCTCAACCGGGATACCCCTGCCGTTATCCACCACCCTGACGCTGTGGTCGGGCCTGATAGTCACCTCGATATTGTTGCAGTAGCCCGCGAGCGCCTCGTCTATGCTGTTATCCACGACTTCATATACAAGATGATGAAGCCCGCGCGCGTCTGTGCTGCCTATATACATGCTTGGGCGCTTGCGTACTGCTTCGAGCCCCTCAAGTACCTGTATCTGTTCTGCGCCGTATTCTTTATTCACATCATTCATATTGAATTCCTTTTTAATAGTTAAAATAATATATTGTTATAAAAATTTCTTTTTGTAACAATATTCAATCCTAATTTCATGCCTTCAGTACTTTAATTCCTTCGGGGTCTAATTGTTTTCAATACTTATATACCTTATTGCTTCAATGCATAGCGATTTTAATTTTTATTAAAAATTCAATAATAAAACAAAAAAATGTGCAGGATAAAGACCAAAAACCAACAAAAAAAAGTCCGGATATTTGACAATTTTTTGATTTTTCCGTCCTGATGATAAAAGTCCTCGTTATCCATCCGAAACGTTTCCGGTTTTTGTCGAATAATATTTAACAAAAGCGCGTGAATTAATAAACATGGTGTATGTTACAGGTTTTAAGTGCTTCAGGTGCGGGAGAACGCATAACCCGCATGAAATAGAAAAGCTTCCGATACCGAGATGCGAATGCGGCTCAGCAGTCGATGCGGTATATGATTACAAATCCATACAGAAAGTGATTCTGCGCGATGAATTCATGCGAACCCCGCCCACTCACTGGAAATACTGGGCTTTCATGCCTGTAAAAGACCTCTCAAAAAGGATCACAATGGGTGAAGGTGGTACGCCGCTTCTTGAAAACAAAAGACTTTCAAAAGACGGGCGATTATTCATAAAATATGAAGCAGTAAATCCCACAGGTTCCTTTAAGGACCGGGGTTCGTCTCTTGAAATAGCAAAAGCGCTTGAATTTAAAAAACACAAGGTTGCGCTCGCCTCCACGGGCAACATGGGCGCATCCATGGCTGCTTATGCGGCTTTTGCCGGGCTTGAGTGCAAAGTGTTCATTCCTGATATTGTTGGCAGGGAAAAGATTACGCAGATAAAAGCCTACGGCGCTGAAACCATAATTGTGGAAGGGGATTATTCAGTTGCAATGAAGCGGGCTGAAGAATATGTTCTTTCCAACAGCGACTCGTTTTTAACAGGCGATTACCCCTGGCGCAGCGAAGGTACAAAAACCGTTGGTTTTGAAATAGCAGACCAGCTTTACTGGCATGTTCCTGATTACGTGGTGGTGCCTGTTGGCAATGGTACACTGATATGGAGCATTTATGAGGCTTTCAGGGAGCTTTCACTTGTCGGGATTACTGATAAAATCCCCCATATTATCGGGGTACAGGTTGAAAACTGCGCCCCTGTGGTGCATGCGTGGGAGAACGGGCTTTCTGAGATAATACCTGTGCGAACAATAGCAACTGCAATCGCATGCGGCGACCCGATAGACGGTCTTGCAGCGCTTCGGGCAATCCGGGATTCGGGCGGTCTTGCAATCAAGGTCAGTGATGGCGAGGCGCTCTCCGCACGGGATACGCTTGCAAGGAACGGGATTTTTGTAGAACCCAGCGGCGCAGTTGCATACGCAGGATTCTTGAAGAAGGAGCTGCCTGGGACGGTTGTATGCCTTGCGACCGGGCACGGGTTAAAGGATATGTACGGGCTGGCCTGAATTCTGTCATGTCGCAGAGGCACAAAGACCGCAAAGTTTTCTCGCTATGCTTTGCGTTCTCCACGCCTTTTGCGGTGAGCCGTTCATTCCGACAGCCGCAGAAGTATCCCCGACCGCCTCGCCATGATAATCGCCCTCTCCAGCGCAATAAGCCCGATGGCGAAATAGAAAATCCCAAGCCCGAACCCGATCATCACATTTGCCTCGCCAAAACCATAAAATGAGCGCATATATTCAAGGAAATACGTAAGAGGAATCGCCCGCGCTACAATCTGGGCGCTTCCAGGCAACACGGAAACGGGATAATAAATGCCACAAATGAACATCATTATCCCTGTTATTGTCCATGCAGCAACCTCTGCACGCTGACCGAACCTGAGAATCGAGATGCAGACCAGAATCCCGACCGATGCTGAAGTAAGGAACAGTCCAGCCATGAAAACCAGCACGGGAATAGGGCCTGCTACCAGGAAATTAAAACCAAAAGCGTAGAAGCTGAGAACCATCAGGATAATAAAAACAAGACTGCTTCGAAGTATTCCGAAAAGAAGAGAACCGATAATGAGGTGGTGGCCCCTGACTGGCGCCATGAAAGTGTGTTTTATGCTTTTGCTCCACATATCAAACAGCATCACGTAGGCGATATCTATCTGGCATACCTGGATGATGCTAAACGCTATCGCACCGATCAGGATAAAAGAAATGGTATTCGGGCTCAACGAAAAAAAAGTCCCCATAAGACCGATAGACATAAGACCGATAAATGGCCAGAATATTACCTCAAAAATGGTGAAGAAATTCCGTTTCGCCATTATCCAGCTTTTGTAAAATGAAGCGGCTATCCTTCCTGCTTCAAGATTCGGGTCTAACATTGCTAACTCCATCTTTGGATTTCAATTTGGGTAACAAAATATGAAACGTGCTTCCGTTCCCATCGCTCTCGGCCCATATGGAACCATAATGCTTTTCGATTATGTTCTTACATATAGAAAGCCCTATTCCGGTACCGCCATATTTTCTTTTCGTTGAGCTGTCTATCTGGTAGAACCTGTCAAAAATGCGTGAAAGCTGGTCATTTGGGATTCCTATGCCCGTATCTCTTATGCTTATTTTAACCTGTTCTGTGAAATCATGCGATATCACGGTTATTTTCCCGTTTTGGGGGGTGAATTTTATTGCATTTACAAGTATGTTTATTATAACCTGGGTAAGTCTTTCTTCATCCCCCCATATCACTGGAAGCGGCCAGGAATCCTGGAATAAGGAGATTTGTTTTTCTTTTGCCAGGGGCTGCATATCCAGGATGCATTTTGACAGGATATCATTCATTGAAACCAATCCGAAATGCAGTCCCAGCTTATTTTTTTCAAGATGGGAAATATCCAGTAACTCTTTGATAAGATGTATTAACCTCTCAGAGTTGCGATGAATTATTCCAAGGCTCTTTTTCTGTTCTTCATTTATCGTGCCTATTGCCTCGTCATTAAGCAGTTCCACAAATCCCTTAATGGAGGTGAGGGGAGTCATCAGTTCATGTGTCAAATTTGAAATGAATTCTGTTTTTATCCTGTCTGCTTCTTTGAGTTCTTCGCAGGATTTCTCTAATTTTTCATGGTATTCCTTAAGCTGCTGTTCTAATTTTTTATTTTCCGTGACATTCTTGATAACCACAATATATTTTCTTTTTCCTTTGATTACGCCGTGCGAATGGGACACATAGAGGTATTTTATCTCATTACTTTTTGTAATTATCCTGGTTTCATAAGGCGTTTCATTTCCTTTTTGAATATCGTGGAAACGGTCAAGCATGAATTCTTCCAAATCCCGGGGGATAACTTTCATGAAAAATTGTCCGATTAATTCTTCCTCCGGCCAGCCCAGTATATTGAAAGCCGAGTCATTCCCGAACTCAAACCTGCAATTTTCATCCACTACAAGTATTCCGTCAAGGGATGATTCGATTATCGTCCTGAGATACCTTTCAGAATCATATAATTTCTTATGTGTCTCCTTTATTTTATCTTCAAGGTGCTCTTTATACTGTTTAAGTTCCAAAACATTGTTTTCCAAGCTGCCGCACAACCTGGCATTTTGAACCACGGATGATGCCTGCGATGCGGCGATGGTTACAAAATTAATTTCTTCATCCGTAAACCGGCGCGGCTCCGCCCAATAGACATTCAGCAGACCTATTACCCTCAATCCTTTTTTCATGGGAGTGTATATCTGGGATGAAAATCCAAGTTCCTGTGATAAATCATACCAGGGCTTATCTTTGGGTTCTTCTAAGATGTTTGGAACAAGATAGTATTTACCTGTCTCCAATACCGTGCCGGAAGGACTTGATGCTAAATCCACCCCTGCCTTTTCTGCCGCATCATATACCCGTTCGATGTAGTCTTGCGGCAGTCCATATGACGCCACCATCCTGATATTGTTATCCAATTCATCAACCAGCATTATGGTTCCGGATTTTGCGCCTATCGCATCGCATATGATTTTAAGGATGCTTCGTAAGATATCGTTAAATTCAAGAGAAATGTCTATTGACGCAATATCGGATAATGCTTTTAGTTTTGGTTTTTCAATATTTTCCATTTTTTAAAGTTCCGGGTTTTGAGGGCACGTAACAGCGCTCTCCCCATGCAGGAAGAATAAACATGTGCCGCAGTCAATACATTCCACGAATGGTTCTTTGTTCATTGATTTTTTAACAAAGAACGGGTCTGCAAGCTGCGGCCTGCATATCGCGACAAGGTCTGCAGTCTTTTCCGAAACAACGCTGTTTGCATATTCAAGACTTCGTATATTGCCCGCGCATATCACAGGCACGTCAACAGAATCACGTATAGCTCGAGCGAGGTGCACATGTACGCCCTCGCCCATATCCATTGTGGGCGCCATGTGTTTCATGCTTGCGTACGTTCCAGCGCCGACGCTGATGACATCTGCCCCGGCTTTAACAAGGCGGGGAGCAATTATTCTGGTCTCGTCCAGGGTAAGCCCGCCATCAACGAATTCATCTGCGCTGATGCGGCACGATATCGGCGTATCCCCGACTTTTCTTTTTACTTTTTCTATTATCTCGGTAAAGAACAGCGTTTTATCCGCACCGTATTCATCCTTGCGCTTATTCGAATACGGTGACATAAATGCGCCTATCAGGTAACCGAAAGCGCCGTGAAGTTCAATCAGTTCCGCCCCTGCTTTTTTCGCCCTGCCCGCAGCGTCCGCAAAATCATCCTGTATCCTTTTTATCCCGTTCCTGTCAAGTTCAACCGGGGTCTCTTTCATAACAGGGCATGGTATGGCTGATGGGGCGACAAGCGGGTGCCCTGTCATCACCGAAAGGGTCTGCCTTCCGGCGTGTAACAACTGGACTGCAGGTACTGCGCCGTTTTCCCTGATGAGTGAAAAAAGCTCCCTTAGCCCTGATATATATCTATCATGGTTGATTTTCAAAGCATTTGTGTTCGGGGTTCCGTTATCCGATACAGCCACGCCCCCGACAATTACCAGACCGCTTCCACCTTTTGCGAGCTTTCCATACATCCGAAGCAATCTTTCGGTAACAAACCCGTCGGATGTGGCATAATTTGTCTGGCACGCCGGAAAAACAATACGGTTAGGCAGGGTAATTTTATTAATCCCCAGAGGTTCAAATACACTATTTAAGCTCATAGCTTAAGATATTGCGTTTGGTTTATTTGAATATTTCTAAAAAATCCGAATTTTGCTTTTATGCGGCAGTTTGTAATTACGAAATTACAGGGTTTCTTTTGTTTTCTTTATGATTAAAGCCAATTTAATTAACCTGTTTATTGTCTTGCGCATGCTTTTCAATCCTTCCCCGTCTTCTTTTGCCCCGTCCGCGCCCATGTCCTTTGACCAGAAAGTCCCGCCCAGGTTTGCGCCGAACGACCCTCCGCCTACAGGGAGCGCTTCATTTATGACATAAAAGTCAAGTATTGCCTGTATCGTGGGTTCCTGCCCGCCGATGCGGTCACCCCCTACGGCAAGAGCCGCGCCGGGTTTGTTCAGGATAAAATGCGGGTCATGCGCCGCAACCGCCCTGCACCTGTCCATTATGACCTTCGTCTGGCCGCTCACCATTCCCTGGTACACAGGCGTGCCGATTATGAGCGCATCAGCCCATTTCAGCTTTTCATAGACCTCCTGCATATCATCGTTGTGGATGCATCCTTTTTTCTCGCGTATGCAGTAATCGCAGTGGATGCAGAAGTTTATTTTCTTTCCCATTGCGGAGAAGTATCCGGTTTCTGCATCGTACTTCTCTTTTGCATAACGTAATGCCTCCTGCACGATATAATCGGTGGCTCCTTTTCTGGGGCTGCCGCAAATGCCGAAGAGTTTGATTTTTTCATCTCCCACAATGTTCACCTTTTGGATTATAGATGATTCTGGTTTATCAAATAACTTTTGTGTTAGCATTAAATTTAAGTACAATCGTTCACCAGAGTAATATTGGAGGTAGTTAGTAATGGTTGAACAATGGGATGATTTTAGAAGATTTGAAGAAATGATGAACCGGATGTTTGAAGAATTCTGGGGAAGACCGAGTCGGCGGCGTTTGCTGCCCGGAGGGGAGCGGGGAGCGGTCGTACCTGCCGAATACCGGGAACCATTCATAGACGTGATCGAGACCGATAAAGAAGTTATTGCAACTGCAGAAATGCCCGGTCTTGAAAAGCAGGATATCAAGATAAATGTTGCCGAGGACAGGCTTGAGATATCGGCGGAGACAAAGCATGAAGAAAAGAAGGAAGAAAAAGGCTATGTGTACAGGGAAAGGCGGAGCGGGAGTTATTATCGTGCAATTTCATTGCCCTCGGCAGTTGACCCGGACAAGTCAAAAGCCTCGTACAAGAACGGTGTTCTTGAAATAAAAATGCCAAAGACAGAGGTCAAGAAAAAGACGCCGCTGAAAATCGAATAAGGAGATGGGGGGCTTTTGCCCATTCCTCTTTAACCTATATACCTCAAATCCTCATCCGTAGTAGGCGGCATCTGCCCCTGCTCCATTTCGCGAAGTTTCGCGACAATCTTCTCCATTTCAGCAGCTCGCTCTTCCAGAGCCGCCATATCTACATCTATCTCAAGAACCTTGCACAGCACTTTCAGCACAGCCTGCGCGCTCTTCGGGTCAACGAGATAACCCGATGTAACGCCCATAAGACATGCGGCATCAATTCCCCGAAGTTCGCCTAATCCCAGAATCAATCCTGATGCACCGACAATACCACCGGCAGGTTCGTTTGCCTTGAATTCCACGCCATATTTTTTAAGCTCCTTCACAAGTTTTATGTTATTTGCAGCCCCCATAACAGATTCGGTCTCGACAAGCTGTCCCACCCCATAACCCCCGAGCGCGTATATACGTTCAACCTTGAATTCTTCAGCAATATCAAGGAATACACCGCAAAGCTCATAATGACCTTCGTTGGTAGCGCTCTGGTGGTCGCCCACCAGTATCAGAAGGTCATGTTTGCCTTTTGATTTATATGCAAAAAGTTCGTTCCTGACAAGCCTGATTGTACCATCGTCTTCAACTATGACTTGGGGAGGAAAATGGGGAGAATATATCTCCATTATCTTTTTCGCGCCGAGTTCCTCGACCATATGCTCCGCAACCAGTTTCCCGACATGCCCTACGCCGGGAAGCCCCTCAATAAGTACCGGATTCTTGAGTCGCGGTTTTTTACCCCGTAAGATTGTAGTTTTAATCATAATTATGCCTTCCTGGTCATCCTTCTATATTTCCCGTATCTGTCTTCAAGAGAAAACCGTGCCGGTCGGGAGTATTTTGCCAGAGAACCGCATACAGGACAAACTTCTTTGAGCGTATATCTCCCGCATTGGCATTTTCTTATTTTTGATACGCTTCCGCCTGCTTTTTCAATGATTTTAATGGCAGATTGCGCCGATTTTTTAAGAATGCCTTCAGCTTTTTTATAATCCGGGGCTATTACATGTATCCGGTATCGCGGCGCCCCGATATAAGAGATATCCACTTTGACTTCTTCCCCATCGACTTCATTAGCCTCAATCAATGCTTTCTTTATATACTGAATCCCGTCGGGGAGAAAACATGTGAGGTCAACATACCCTGAAATATCCACCTGGGGTTTTTTCAAATTCTCGTTCGCCACCTTTGTGATTGCATCTGCAATCTCCCTGGCAATCCCGATTTTTGTCAGGACCGCAGTCCCGTCAAACCTTGATTTCTCAAAAGCCGAATATACGCTTCCGAATTTTTCATATAAGAGACCGATTAATATAGTAAGGTCATCAGGGCTTTGTTTTGTGGTTTTGGCCACGTACTGTATCCATTTCTCGGCTTTCTGTTCGTTCTTCCATTCCTGGATTTTTTCACGGCGCTGGTGTTCATTAACATCCTTGAGCGACAGGTCGATATGATGTTTGGCTGTATCCACGTACAATACTTTGCAGACTATTTTCTGCCCTTCCCTGACATGGTCACGTATGTACTTTACCCAGCCCGAAGCTACGTCCGAAATATGGATTAACCCCTCTTTATGCCCGTATTCATCCAGTTCTACGAAAGCCCCGAAATCAGTGACCCTCTTAACGCTGCAAACGACAAGGTCACTCGTTTCAGGCCAGCCGGTTCTTTCCATTACTCAAGAACCTCAACGATTTGCGTTTTTATGAATGCCTTCCCGCCGGTTGGTTCTGAAAGGGTTCTTCCGCATACAAGACAGGTCACAGGAGCGCTTGCGCATCCAAAAATGACCTGCTCATTCTCGCAATCATTACACTTTACTTTTAAAAATCTGCTTTTGGGTTCCATGCTTATGACTCCACAAGTTCGAATTTCCCTGCCCTGAAGCATTTAGGTTTCTGATGAGCTTTCTTGCAGGTCTTACATCTGTATCTCAGGTTAATGCGCTTTGTGGGCTTGTCCCCACCGGGCACTTTTGAGAATTTCTGCTTTACGGTTGATTAAAGCTTTAGCATTAACGGTCGATAAAACAGCAATATCTTCTTTTGCTAAAGTATAATTGCGTCCATCGACTCCGACAAATGTCGGAATGTCTTTTAGCAAACGCACCACAATGTACTCTTTGCTTATATCCTTTTTGTCTTCAAGAGGAGTTTCTTTTGGGGTTTCTTTTTGAGTTTCTTTTTCATGGATTTCCAGGGTTGCCGCCGCCTGAGAACCGGAGGCAAGTTTTTCTTTCCCGGATATTTTATCAAGAAGTTCTCTTCTGATTTCCATATTCAATTCAAGCAGCCGGTTATAGAACCGCCGTTCCTCCTGCGTCATTGACTCAATGTCCTGTTTTTCTTTCTGTTTGGATGACGCGCGAAGGGAAGCTTCTTTGATTATTTTTCCTATTCGTCTCTCGATAATGTTCTCTATGGATTTCCTCGCTGTTTTAAGCTCATCATCGATAATTGCGTATTTTGTGCCGTAAATATCTTCTATCCTGTTTTTTTCATCCTGGAGTTCGCATATCTGTGCTGCCACCTTTTCATAGAAATCATTCTCAAGAGGGACGAGTTTTGATTTTCGCTCTTCTCTCATTTATCAGGATTTTCAGGCATATTCGGCTGCTCCGCGGCACATGAGATACATTGCCGCATACTCTGGCAAAGTGTTGATACCTTCTGTGACAGTAAAGCTTTTTCCTTTCATTTCAACCATGGAGTTCTGAGGCTTGAGCGGCTTTAAAACATCGATTTTTGTTTCTTTTTCACTGAATACCACAGCATCATTCAGCGGCTCGAATTTTGTAAGTTCAGAAAGCGTGAGGGGAACAACCCGCATTCCTGAGCCGCCATGAAGGGACAAGGGCATGCGGATGAGACGCCTGATGTCTGCGGTGACGGGTTCGTCTGTATGGGCGCTTCCCAGGTAGATAATATTGTCTTCAATTGCCTTCTGGACAATCGCATCAAAAATATATGATTCCTCGATAATACCATTATTTTCTATCATGCCAAGCGCCCTGGAATTTGTTGAGATGTTTTTAATGGATTTTAATTTCACTGAAGCCTCTGTCTTAAAATCCCATAAATCATTTGCTATCAAAATATCCCGCACTTTTTCTGGTGTGACCCCCACATCTTCTGCTATTTTTTGCAGACCGATTCTTTTGTTTTCAGTTTTCATATCAATAATTCGTTTAATAATATCATCCGGAAGCGTTTCAGTGTATGCATTTCTCTTCTTGTAATCTCTTATCATATCAGTTATTTCCTGTATTGCCGCAGCATCATCTTTCGCTGAAATATCCTTTAAAAAATGAACGAGGTATTTACTGATGCGTTTCCCCCACCCAAATCCCCCAGATACTTCCTCAAAAGAAGTTATCCGCCTTGATTCTGTTAGTTCTTTTTTCTTGAATTTTCCATCGTCATAGACTTTATGCTTTGCGGATTTAAACAAAAAATCAATCGATAATCCCGTCCCGCTGACGTAATCCACAATCTCCCTCCGCTCGGCGCTCTCAAGCGCCAGAACTTTCGGGTCACGAACATGGATGTGATACCCGCGCCCTCCCGAGAATGCGACTCTAATGTTATTTTCAGGGAAGCCGAAATCTTCGAGAAGAAAATCAAGAAGCTTCGTGGTTTCGTTTTTCACATTGGAAAGCATTTCGGCATACGACCTTGCTTTCACGGGCAGGTGGTCGGCATCAAGGTCGAAAATCAAATCAGCGCCCTGCCACTGCTTCTCCTTCATTGTAGCGGCGCCGGGAAACTTGTAATAAGCCGCTGAATGATACACATGTGCAGGCACCATTCCCCGGATGTAATCAAACGCTTCATTTTCTCTTGAAAACGCCTTATGGCGGCGCATTACCACTTCAGGCAGTTCATCAAACCGAAGATACTGCTTTGTCCTGAAATTCATGAGATTTTATTTTATTGTCGTGCAGCCTTAAAACTGTAATCTTTGTTCTTTACAACCTTTGCGCTCATAGCGGTGAATAATAGCACACACCGCAAAACATGCAAAGCGCGCAATGTTAGCCAACCCCCAATCCAACCGATAGCTTAAAGTACTTTATAGTCGAGAATAGTACTCCCCCTATCATCCGTAGGAGACAATAGTCGATTACTACGGGAGGAATACTCATTGGAACAAGAAAAGATATTAGAAGCTGTAAAACAGGCGCTCGAAAAATCGCCAGAACGTAAATTTTCTGAAAGCGTTGACATTGCTATCAACCTCAAAAACCTTGATATGAATCAGCCTACGAACAGGCTTGATGAAGAGATAATCCTGCCAAACGGTCTGGGAAGACCTATAAAAATCGCGGTGTTCGCAAAAGGTGAGACCGCACAGAGGGCAAAAGGCGCAGGTGCT
This sequence comes from Candidatus Methanoperedens sp., assembly GCA_027460605.1. Classification (GTDB taxonomy): domain Archaea; phylum Halobacteriota; class Methanosarcinia; order Methanosarcinales; family Methanoperedenaceae; genus Methanoperedens. The sequence goes on along the minus strand of JAPZAN010000162.1, from coordinate 742 downwards.
GATTATGTTTTCGACCCCGATGAAATCGCAGTTCTCGGAGACGATAAATCACGCACAAAAGCCCTGGCAGAAGAAGTCAATTTCTTCATAGCAGAAGCTGCCTTCATGCCTGCAATCGGTAAAACCCTTGGCCAGGTGCTCGGTCCGCGGGGAAAAATGCCCATACCCCTTACACCTGATAAAGATGTTGTGCAGATAATCAATAAGTCAAGGAATTCCATCAAATTAAGGTCCAAGGACAAAATGACCTTCCACATTTCAGTGGGGAAAAAAGAAATGGAGCCGCAGAAACTTGCACAGAATATCGAAGCCATAATAAACCGCATCGAACACAGATACGAACGCGGTTTGTATAATGTAAAATCCATTTACGTCAAATCCACTATGGGTCCTTCAGTGAGGGTGGTATAAATGACGACAGAAGTTGCGCACCACAGTATTCACATTCCCAAATGGAAGAAAGATGAGATAGAGGATATTAAAAACCTGATAACAACTCATTCATCGGTAGGCATCGTCGGTGTTCACGGGATACCTTCAAACCAGCTCCAGTTAATGCGAAAGAACCTGCGTGGTCTTGCAGATATCAAGATGTGCAGGAATTCCCTTATCGACCGTGCCCTTGACGAATCATCTGAAGATGTCAAAAAGATAGGTAAGTATGTAGAGGACCAGACGGCTTTGCTATTCACCAACGAGAACCCCTTCAAGCTCTACAAGATTTTAGATAAGGGGAAGACCC
>JAPZAN010000161.1 GCA_027460605.1 Candidatus Methanoperedens sp. | reverse complement strand
GAATAGAAGTAACAGTAAAAGGTTTCCTGATGACAGGTTTCAGAAGTAACTCTACAGATACTACCTACGACTTCATTATTTTCTCTCGACCTGATGAAATCAGTGAAAAATCTGCATCAGGGCAATATCAAGTCCAGAGCGTCCAGCTCGAAGTTTACCGGAACGACAGGAAAATCGGAAGCGGAGTCGCGGAATACCTGCAAGGAAAAAGCGGGAGCGGGACCTTCCCTATGATTGCCCCTTCCATAACATTACTGGGCGGCGATGTTTACGTTATTTTCCAGGGCGTAGGCGGCGGCACACTCCCCCTTACGCTGAAAATAATCCCGGCGGTTAATTTTGCATGGGCAGGCATCATACTCTTTGCCATCGGGATAATCCTGATAATGGCTGTGAAATCCAAAAGCTGATAGTTTTGGATTCATGCGTCATCGGTTAGGGGCAGAGATATGTGATAGAACGCGGATTCCACGCTCCGCCATACGTGGACACCGCATAAAGTGAGGTGTCGCTAAACTTTTAGAAAAGTTTATTAAATTCAACACGTATGGCTTTGCCATACGTGGACACTGCGTAAACCGAAGTTTCGGTTTTCAAACGACAGGTGTGCAAAGCATACCTGAACACCACGTAAACTGGGGTATCGGTTTACGTGGGTACTGCGCAAGCCGAAGTTTCGGCTTACGGATGCGCATGGATTAAAATCAGCCGCCAACGGTTTTGGATTAAATCCCATAAACCGTGGTCGGGAAATATGGGGATAGCCATTTGATAATTAACTTATCAATTCCGAAAAGCAGCATTATCCCGATCACTATAAGCACAAGCCCTGACAGTTTTTTAAGAAGCTCCCCGTTCCTTGAAAACCACTGGTACCTGTTTGTAACTCTCTTGCCATAATAGGCTATTGAAAGCATGGGAAGGCTCATGCCAACTGAATATACAAAAAGCATCCAGGCGCCATAGCTCATATTGCCCACCGATGCGACATATGCAAGAACGGCGCCAAGTATCGGACCTACACAGGGAATCCAGAGCACGCCAAGCGACATCCCGAGGAAAAATCCGCCCGTAAGGCTTCCTTCGGGAAGGGTGGATGAGTATTTGTTTAAAAATCCGAAATTCTGCCTTAAACCCTGCGTTATCGAGCCAGAGAGCTTCATGAATTCCATGTTTATGTCGTCGTCAAAGAGCACGGCGCCCATTCCGATGATAAAGAGGATTGCAAGGCTTCGCAAAGAGTCTGTGAACCCGGCGAAGGTAGCGCCAAACGCTGACACCAACACACCCATGGTTGTGAAGCTGAGGGTCAATCCAGACACGATAGCGAGAGGACGCAGCCTGTGCCCCGCCGAGCCAGAAAAAACCACAGGCACAAGAGGAAGGCAGCATGGCTTCATGATAGTCACTATGCCTGCTAAGAAAACCAGAAGTATCGAGGGGGCTGAGGGTTCCATGTGGGTTTTAGCCTGCCGTTGTGCTATAGGTTGAAGGTAGTATTAAAAACATGATTTTACGTACGATGTAAAGTAATATATATCTTCGCTTTATGAGGCGATTACTCATTTTCTTCCAGATATTTTTTTGTGAGAACTTCCAGAACTCCGCCTTCCCAACTGCGTTTTTTTATCAACTCTTCAATTTTACTTTTCGCCTCTGATTTGCTTATCC
>JAPZAN010000160.1 GCA_027460605.1 Candidatus Methanoperedens sp. | reverse complement strand
AATCGCTGACAACTTATCTCCCAAACGTTTTACTCGTTCGTACTCTTCTCGAAATGCAAAATCAATAAACGACGCCATACTAACTAAATATAGTTATTATGTATTATATCTTTTGGTAGGTTTTTCAAAATTCTCTATATATTACTTCTTTGGTCTTGACTTTCCTTTCTTGCCTTCTTCTGCCTTGGCTTCTTCGCCAGTCTTCTCTTTCTTGGGGAAAATCTCACTCAAAGGCTTCGGACCATATTCTTCGACAACCGTATTTATCTGGGCAATATCAGACGATATTTCCCGCCCACGCATGGATTTTCGTTTCTTGACCCCGTCAGACCTGGGTTTATATCCAATGCCTCCGGCAACAAGGATTTTTCTTCTCGCCGGCCCGGGTAAATCGCCTCTCATGGCAAACCCGTCTTTATCAGTCCCGCCTGTTATCTTAAGAGTATATCCTGCCAGACCTGCAACGTCTCCGCTTACGACATCTCCGATATTCTTTCCAATCAGTTTATTGACTGCCGCGCCGGTGACGGCTACCTGATACGCCTGTGTGCTCTTGCTGTCCGAAACAACAACTCTGAAATCTACCATTGTTTATATTCTCCTACATTAATAATAATTATTTATCCTTTTAGAATATTATAATCCTGACCTTACTTGCAGTTAATATACTTAAATTTATTGTAAACAAAAAGGAAAAAATAGTCCCGGGCGGACTCAGCATTCTAAATGCAGAATCCCCCATTAGTCAACAAGCACACTGTGTAAACTACTCAGGGCTAAAGCCCTGAGCGTTTGTTGTGGTTTGGGGTTAGTATTGATGCAAGTTATGAGACTCTTGCTTGCTACTTCTACAACTGGTTTTTTGAAACTTTTCTGTGCTTTTACAAGGGGTACGATTCATCTCATGCTTGAAAGCATGAGGGTTCTCTACCCCTTGACCCCATTTGACTAAACTTTTCTGTTTTTATTCTTGGCCGATAGGTTCGATGTTTTTGTTTTTCAAAAAAAGCATCCTTGGTCGTTTGATTTAATTCTTCATCCGGTGTGCATTTCACTGAGAACATACCAATTTCTTATTAATATCAACAAGATACTTATATTCTTGGTATTTTTTGTGACCCAAAAAGGGGCTGCACTTTCACTACTACTCACCTTAAGAATATATACAAGTGTTTTAATTAATATAAATTAGAGCGCGTGCGTCTGCCTAGAGGAAGAACTATGCGGCTGAAACAAAACCGCATAGTATCAAAAGGCAGACGCCAAGGGGGACGCTGTAACGTCCCCGCCGTACTCTAAAATACAATATGTTTGTGGATGGATAAAAACTTTGGTAAAACTGAATGGAAATAGAGGAAGAAAGATAGCATGAAACTAAAACGAGATGTAGAAAAAAAAGTCGTTTGTGTATCCCCAGAAGATCATAAATATATAGAGGAACTCTACGTAAGAATCACCGAGCAATACAAAGTGCAGGCAGCGTTAGCCGGGGTAAGAGCCACAATCGGGAAAAAAGGAAATGGACCTAAAGTCAGGCATGTCGTAAGTTTTCTGCGTGAGCATTCCGCCTTTGGTGATATAGAAATACGGAATTTTGCTGCCAGGTTTGTTAAATGAAAGAGGAGACGAATATGTGAAATATTTCATCGGTTCGATTTCATAGCGTGTCCCCGCAAAATGAGGATTGAAAGGGGATTGCGGAGGAACAGATGGTGGGTTAAGTTTATAAATACCTATATCCATTGTAATATTTGTGATTAAATCAGGTATATTCTTTACAGAGAATGAGAGAAGAAGCCTTTCTAGGACAGAGTCATATCTACTTTCGAAGCTATCGGAGGAAGGAAGGGAAATTTTTACTGTGAAAGATGCAGCCAATGTTCTAAAAAAATCTTACGCAGAGTCCAGAAAAATAATAAGCAACCTTAAAGCCAAAAGATGGATTGAAAAAATAGAAGCGGGAAAATATCTTATAATGCCATTATCGGCAGGCGTTAAGCCAAAATATACGGAACATGAGTTTGTAATCGGTTCAAAGCTTATAGAACCTTATTATATCGCGTACTGGAGCGCATTGAATTATTATCACCTGACCGAGCAGATACCTTTTTCTGTTTTCATTACAACGACAAAGAGAAAGAGTAATAGGAAAATATTGGATGTGGATTATCTTTTTGTAACTTTATCCAAAAAGAAGTTTTTTGCCTATGCTACCGTGAACATTGCCGGAAAAAACATCATTATATCAGAGAGGGAAAAGACCATAGCAGACTGCCTGGACCATCCTGAGTATTGCGGCGATATAACTGAAGTTGCAAAGGCTTTGAAAGCTGAAGGCTTGTCTTTCAGAAAGATAGTTGATTATGCAATAAAGATGGGAAATGCAACAATATTGAAAAGGCTTGGATATTTGTCAGAAATCCTGGATATAAAATTGGATGAAAAATTAAAGAAAAGGATGCTGAGAAATATTTCAAAAGGGTACTCGGTTCTCG